>NZ_JAHKEI010000003.1:0-73848 GCF_018790995.1 Gemella sp. zg-1178 | reverse complement strand
ATAATATATATAAAGTTTTCGTCTGGTGGCGATAGCAAAGAGGACACACCTGTAACCATACCGAACACAGAAGTTAAGCTCTTTAGCGTCGAGGGTAGTTGGTCTTAGAACCTGCGAGATTAGAACGTTGCCAGGCTTTAGAGAACCCTTATGGGTTCTTTTTTTGTTTTATTGATTTGATTTTATAAAAAAAATAGTGTAACATTATACTATATAAATGGAGGTAATATTATGTATCTTGAAGATGAAAAATTATTAACTATAACTCAAAAAAATAAAAAAAGTATATTAGAAGCATTAGAAAAAATAAATTCTACATTTAATGAACTTAATATAAAGGTAGCTTATATTAATTATGATAGAATATACTAATATTAGTATTATAAGGGGATTACATGCTTTATATAGATAAAAAATTTTTAAATCATATAAAAAAAAATATAACATTTTATTTTCTTTCTACAGTAAGTATTTTTGCTTTATCTATTAGGTTGATTTCTATTGATTATATTTCAGGTGATATGAAATTTTTTTTATTACCTTGGTATTATGAAGCTATAAGATTAGGAGGTATAAAATCTATAGGATATGAAATAGGTAATTATAATATACCTTATCAATTTTTTATAAGTTTATTGTCTTCTACTTCAATAAATCCTATAATAGGATATAAATTATTTTCAATATTTTTCGATTTTATTTTAGCTATAGCTATGGGTATATTAATTATGGAATTTGTTGAAAAAGAAAAAATTAAATACTTTACTTATATGTACAGTATAGTATTATTATTACCAACAATATTTTTTAATTCTGGTTTTTGGGGACAAGCTGATTCTATATACGTTTCATTTATAATAATATCTTTAATTTTATTTAATAAAAAAAAATTTAACTTATCATTTTTAGTTTTAGGAATAGCATTTTCTTTTAAATTACAAACAATATTTATTTTACCTACCTTTATTTATTATTATTTTATAAATAAAAAATTTAGTATTATAAAATTAGGATTTTTTACATTTTTAGGTATGTATATCTTATGTATACCTGGATTTATTTATGGTAGAAGTTTTCTGGATCCAATTAAAGTTTATTTAGGACAAACAAAAGAGCCTTATATATGGATTAATTTTCCAAGTTTATGGTCATGGATAGCACCAACTTATGAAGCTAGCTATATTCAAACAATAAGATACATTTCTATTTTGTTGTGTGGGATGGTTTTATTATCGGGAATATATTACATTGTAAAAAATAATATAAATATTAATAACAATAAAGTATTTATGCTGTTAACTATATGGACAGTTTATACATGTTTAATATTTTTAACAGGTATGCATGATAGATACGGATATTTATTAGATTTACTTTTTATTGTTATATTATTTTTAGAAAAAGAATTTGCAATTTTTGGCATAATACCTTTTTTTATAGGTTTAATAACTTATGTTAATTATTTATTTTTCGATAGTGAATATATACCTGAATACATATTTAAAATGCTATCTTTATTATATCTAATAAATTATATATTACTTACCAATAAAATTTTAAAATATACTTTGATATATAGAGATAAAAATCAGCTATAAAATGAATATTATATAGTACTTAAAGAATTATTAGAAATTATGTTTTCTAGATAGTATAAATTTAATAAAAAAAGTATTTTCTTATATAAATTAGAAAATACTTTTTTATTTTTTTGTTAGTGTTTTATAATAATTTTTTGTAAAGCTCGATAAATTCTTCTGTAATAGTTTTTAACAATTCAACGTTCATTAATTGGTCTTCTGCATGAATAAGAAGTAAGTCAATAGGAATATCTATTCCTGAAGCAAAAGATTGAAGTAATTTAGAATGTTCTTTATGAGCTTGAACAGAATAAGAAATACCTTCTTCTAATAGCTTATTAGCACTTTCAAAATTTGATATTTTTGCTTCTTGTATTGCTTCTATAAAATTGCTTTTTGCTAATCCTGCATAAGTAATCATTGTCATTGAAATTTTAGTATTTTTTGTCATAATATTTTATTTTATAATTTGATCAATAAATTCTAAGATTGCTAAAACATCGTGGTTTAAATAAGCGTTTGGCTCTATAACTTCTACAGGTGAGTTTGTTTTTTGACAAATATTTCTTCTTGCAAATGCAACCTGAGGTGAAAGTAAAACAACGTCAGCTGTTTTTAATACTTCATCTGCATTTGTTGCTGGAGTTGCTACGATATTATAATCTAGTTTTTTTAAAGATACCTCTTCTTTAAGGTTACGAACAAGTAATGTATTAGAAATTCCAGCTGTACAAATAATAACAATTTGTTTCATATAAATAACTCCTTTTTTTTAATTTGAAATAATATATAATTTCTTAAATTAATTATTTAATAAAATTTATTTAGCTAGACCAAGAGGAGAGAATAGTAAGTATGTAGCAACTACTGTTACAACAACAACAGTACTTACTAAATATCTATTTTTCCAAGGTGTTAGGTCTAATTCGCTACTATAAGTGTTAAAGTCAAATTCTTCAGTTCTACCATATTTACTAAATGTTAGTAATATTATAAGATCTAGGAAGAATAAAACACTTAAAACATATAGGAAATGGATATTACTTAAGTATACTTTTGATAAACCATATAGTAGTATATGAATGAAAAATGTCCATTTTGCTCCAGAAGCAGAAACTCGTTTTGCAAAGAATCCTGCAAGAATAAGAACTAATAGAGGCATATTGTAAATTCCATTAAACTCTTGAACAACAGCATAAAGACCTTGAGGGAATAAAGCTATTAAAGGAGCAATTATTGTTGTTAATACACCGATAGCAAGAGTTACTAGACGACCAATACGAGTTATTTGCCTTGTATCTTTATTTTCTCCAAATATAGGTTTATAAATATCTAGTGTAAATAGTGTAACTGTGCTACTTAGTGAACCTACAAAAGAAGATAAGATAGCTCCAAATATAACAGCTCCAAAAATTCCAAGTGCCCATTGTGGCAAGATGTGTACAATCAAAGTAGGGTAAGCATCGTCAGGATTTGTAACCTTATCTCCTACCATATTAAAAGCTAAAATACCAGGAAATACCAAGAATAATGCACCAAAAATCTTGAAGAAACCTACAGTTAAGGCTCCTTTTTGAGCTTCTTTTAAATTTTTAGCAGCAAGAGCTTTTTGTACGATCATTTGATTGCTACACCAGAAAAATAGGTTATTGAATAACATACCAAAAAATAGAGTAGGCCAAGGAACAATTTCTGAATCTATGGCTCCAATTGAATTTAATTTTTCTGGACTATTTTGTACAATATGTTCAATACCAGCTAAGAAACTGCCATCACCTAAAATGATAAGTCCAATAACAGGAATAGCTAAACCTCCAACAATCAAACCAACCCCGTAAATTGTATCACTATAAGCTCCAAGAGACATTCCGCCCAGTAGCAGGTATAAAATTCCAACAGCTCCGATGAATGATGAAATTACAACAACAGAAGCCCCACTAGAAATTCCTAAAATTTGATCTACCCTAAAAATCTTATTGAATACTAATGATCCAGAATACAATACAACTGGTAAAAAGGAAACTATATATGTAAACATAAATAAGACTGAAACAACACGCTTAGTCATTGTATCATAACGAACTTCTATGAAATCAGAAATCGTGTTGATACCATATTTAAAGTATCGTGGAAGGAAGACAAGAGCTAAAACTACAAGAGTTATAGCGGCAGTTACTTCCCAAGCCATAACTTCCATACCTACTTTAAAAGATTGCCCATTTTGACCAACAATTTGTTCGGTAGATAAGTTGGTCATAATGATTGTAGATGCAATAGCAAAAGAAGTTAAACTCCTACCCCCTAGGAAATAACCTTCCTCGTTTGTACTATCTACAGTGCTTTTACTCCTATTATAGGCATATAAAGCAACAAAGATAATAATAACTAAAAATGAAATAATTGAAAATAATCCCATTATATGGAACCTCCTAAAAATATTATTAAGGTTTCGTTACAATCAAAATATAATCAAAACTTAACCTTTGATATATATATATTAAAATAAAAATAATTTTTTGTCAACGTTTACTAATTAAAAAATAAAAATTTTTTCTATATATTACAGTGTAAGGTTGTGCTAAAACAAAGAATTTATTGTGTTTTTTTGATTTTATTACATGTATTTTTACAGTTGACAACGCTTTAATAAATGTGTATAATTTTAATATAAGTTAATAAAAACAAACTCAAAATATAATCAAAATAAGGAGGAAGAAATGTGTCTTACGAGGTTACGAATATAAAATATGGAATTGCTCCAATCGGATGGAGAAATGATGATATTCCAGATATAGGAAAGGAGAATACCTATAAACAAATTTTAAGTGATGCAAAATTAGTAGGTTTTGAAGGAACGGAGATAGGAGGATGTTATCCCGCTTGCCCTGATGAATTAAATAAAGAGTTATCTTTAAGAAATATGCGTATAGCAGGACAGTGGTTTAGTGGTTATTTAATTAGAGATGGACTGGAAAAGTCAATTGAAGATTTCACGAAACATTGTAGTTTTTTACAAGCAGTAGGAGCAGATGTTGCAGTTTATTCAGAGCAAAGTAGAAGTATTCAAGGCATGACGGATGTTTGTGTTTATACAGAAAAACCATTTTATACAAAAGAAGAATTTGAATGTTTGGCAGATGGTTTAAATGTTTTGGGGAAAATAGCAAATGATCATGGTTTAAAATTGTGTTATCATCATCATATGGGAACAGGAATACAAACTTTAGAAGAAACACGTAAACTAATGGAGTTGACAGATCCAACTAGAGTTTATTTATTATATGATACAGGTCATATTTACGTTTCTGATAGAGAATATATGCCTTTATTAAAAGAATTTAAAGATCGTATTGGGCATGTTCATTTTAAAGATGTTCGTCTAGAAAAGTTAGAAGAAGCAGTTAAAGAAAATATGAGTTTCTTAAATTCCTTTTTACATGGTATTTTCACTGTTCCTGGTGACGGCTGTATTGACTACAGAGAAGTTTATGAATTTTTAGTAGATATGAATTATAGGGGTTGGATTGTTGTTGAAGCAGAACAAGATCCTAAAATAGCAAATCCTTTAGAATATGCGATAAAAGGATATAACTATATGCAAACATTAAGAAAATATAAATAGAGAGGTAAATAAATTTATGATAAGAGTAGGAATTGTAGGATTAGGAAAAATAGGAGAAGATCATTTAAACCGTATCCAAAATCGCATATCAGGTATGGAAGTTACTGGTTTGTTTGATGTTGTTGAAAATCGTTGTGAAGATTTGATAGAAAAATACCATCTTAATGCAAAAAATTTTGATAGCTATCAAGACTTAGTAGAGTCTGATCAAGTTGATTTAGTAGTTGTTACAGCCATTAATCAGTTACATGCAGAAGTTGCTATTGCTGCTTTAAACGCTAATAAGTATGTATTTGTAGAAAAGCCACTTGCAATGACACAAGAAGAATGTTTAGAAGTTATGAAAGCCGAAGAAAAAACAGGTAAACGTATGTTACAAGTAGGGTTTATGCGTCGATACGATCCTGGCTATCAAACTTTAAAACAATATATAGAAAAAGGGGAAATAGGAAAACCTCTTATGGCACATTGTCGTCACTTTAATACTTATTTATCTCAACCGAAAAATTATGTTAGTAGTCAGGCAATTGTAGAAACTTTTATTCACGAAATTGAAATTATGCATTGGTTATTAGATGAAGAATATAAGAGTGCAAAAGTGTATTTTCCAAAAAGAGCAGCTGTTACTAATGAATATAATACACCTCTTCAGGATCCTCAAGTTGTTGTTCTTGAGACAGAATCTGGTGTAAATATTGTAACAGAAGTGTTTGTAAATGCTTATGGATATGATATTCACTGCGATATAGTGGGAGAGTTAGGAATGGCACAATTACCTGCAGTACCAAGCGTTGTATTAAGTAAAGCTGCTAGAAGAAGTACAAGCATTTTAACAGACTGGAAAGAAAGATTTATAGCTGCTTACGATGTAGAATTTCAAGATATTGCAGATCGTCTGAATGCTTCAGAAGAATTAAATGGACCTTCTTCATGGGATGGTTATGTGTCAGCGGTAACATCTGATGCCTGTATCCTTTCTCAACAAACAGGACAAACAGAAAAAATAGAATTAATAACAAAACCAGATTTTTACAAACAATTTAATTAAGGAGAAACCATATGTTAAGAGTAGGAATTGTTGGATTGGGAAGAATGGGGAAAACACACGCTCAAAATATGGTGAATCATATACCAGAAGTAAAATTGGTTGCAGCATGTAGTATTTTTGAAGAAGAGTTATTATACGCTAAAGAGTATTTAGGTGTTGAAAACACCTATTCTTCTTTTGAAAAAATGATAGATGAAGCCAAGTTAGATTTTGTTGTTATTGCAGCAGGAGCTGATGTTAGACCTTCAATGATATGTTACGCTATGGAAAAAGGAATTCACACATTTGCAGAAAAACCACTTGGATTATCAGAGGAAGATATAAAAAAAGTTGTAGAAGTTGTAGAAAAATATAAAGATAGAGTGAAGTTTCAAGTTGGATTTATGAGAAGATTTGACGCTGATTATCTATATGCTAAAGAAAAAATAGAAAGTGGAGAAATAGGAAGCATAGTTTATATTCGTGCGTATGGAATAGATCCTAGTAGCGGACTGGATTCTTTTGTTAATTTTGCCAAAAACAGCAATAGCGGTGGTATTTATCATGATATGGCTATTCACGATATTGATTTGATTCGTTGGTTGACTGGTTGTGAATTTTCTAAAGTTTGGGCTGTTGGTGCAAACTTTGCACGTCCAGAATTAGACGAGGTTGGAGAATTAGAAACAGGAATAGTTCAAGCTCAATTAAATAATGGAGCAATGGTTCATTTGGTTGTAGGAAGAAATGCCCCGCATGGATATCAAGTAGAAACAGAAATTATGGGAACAAAAGGTTGGTTACGTATAGCGGGAGTTCCAGAAAAAAATTTATTAACTATTTATGATCATACTGGGGTAAGAAGAGAATGTTCGGCAAATTTTCCAGAAAGATTTAAAAAAGCATTTATAGAAGAAATTGTTGGATTTGCAAGGTGTATCAAAGAAAATAGAAATCCACAAGCAAGTGCACAAGATGGTCTTATAGCTACAAGAGTATCTCTTGTTTGTCAACAATCATTACAAGAAGGCATAATAAAGGAATGTTAATAAAGAGAAGTAGACTTTTAGAAAGATTTTTAGGTCCCAACTTATCTATGTATATATTTTCAAAACATAAAGAAAATTTTATAAAATTATAGAGACTAATGTGGATGAAAGAAGGTAAGAATTATGAAATCTAAAAGAATATATGAAATGGAACACTACATTCATTTACACAAAAAAGTGTCTCTAAGTGAATTGGAAGAAAAATTTCAGATATCCATTAATACGGTTCGCCGAGATATTAAAGAGTTGTTAAAAAAAGAAGTAATAAAAAAAGTTTATGGGGGAGTAGAATCTATAAAAGATGGTATTATTCAAACAGAAGATGTATTAATTGATATTGAAAAACGCCACCATACAAAACCAAAAGAAAAGCAAAACATTGCAAAAAAGGCTGCTACTTTTATTAGGGATGGCGATACAATATACATTGATTCTGGAACTACAACTCTGGGTATTTTGGATTATTTATCACAGGATATAAAAATTACAGTTGTTACGAATAGTTTACCAGTGATTAATAAGGCAGTAAAATTTCCCAATGTTGATATTATATTATCGGGAAACAAGTATCTAAAAAGAACAAGCTCCTTCACTAAATTAGGAACATACTCTATATTAGAACGATTAAATGTTTCTAAAGCTTTTATGGCAGCAACAAGTGTATCCATAGATAATGGTGTAATGAATGCAACAATGGAAGAGTATGAACTTAAAACAAAGGTAGTTTCAAAGACTAAAGAAAAATATTTACTTGTTGATTGTTCAAAATTTAACAAATTAGGATTTATTACATTTGCAGAATTGACTGAATTTAAAACAATTATTACTGATAGTTTAGATGATGAACTTATGAAACAATTCGCACAGTTAAAAAATATTACATTTATAGAAACAGCGAAAGAGGAAGTATAACAAAAATTAGATGATTTTTTTTATTAATGTGTTATTATATTTGGAAAATTCTAAAATAAAATATTCATGTTAATATATTTACACAAAAAAAACAAAAAACGATGAAAGAGCTTGTTTAAAAATACAAAACATGATAAAATAAAATTAATTATTGAGTATATGTTTATCAACTTTTGATAACATTTAGGGTTAGGAGGAATTTATTTGGAAACAGTAAGATTAACAACAGCTCAAGCAATAATTAGATTTTTGGATCGTCAATATATTTCTTATGATGGGAAAGAAAATCGATTTGTAGAAGGTATATTTAATATCTTCGGACATGGGAATGTGTTAGGTTTGGGTCAAGCCTTGCAAGATGAGCATCATTCCTTGCTAGCGTTCCAAGGAAAAAATGAACAGGCGATGGCATTAGCGGCAATAGGATATGCAAAACAGAAAAATCGTCGTCAAATTTATGCCTGCACTAGCTCTGTAGGCCCAGGGGCGGCTAACTTTGTAACAGCGGCAGGAGTAGCTATTGCAAACAACATTCCTGTTTTGCTTCTTCCTGGAGAAACTTTTGCTACAAGACAACCAGATCCAGTATTACAACAATTTGAAAGAGAAGATGACATTACGATTACTACAAACGACGCTCTGCGACCTGTATGTCGATTTTGGGATCGAATTACTCGACCTGAGCAGATAATGTCTAGCTTAGTAAAAGCTTTTGAAGTTTTGACTAATCCACAAACAGCTGGTCCAGTAGCTATCTGTTTAGCACAGGATGTAGAGGGGGAAAGTTATGACTATCCTATTTCATTTTTTGAAAAGAGAGTCCACTATATAGATCGTAGAAAGCCAACTGAAAGAGAATTAAAACAATCGTTAGAGGTTATTAGTCAAGCAAAAAACCCCGTTTTATTAGTTGGTGGTGGCGCAAAATATTCTCAAGCAAAAAAAGAAATTGAAAAAATCTCAAAAAAATATTGTATTCCAGTAGTTGAAACACACGCAGGCAAATCTACCCTACTATATGATTTTGAATATTATTTGGGAGGTAATGGTATTTTAGGTACAACTGCAGCAAATAAAGTGGTTCAAAATGCAGATTTAATTATTGGCTTAGGTACACGTTACACTGATTTTACAACATGCTCAAAAACACAATTTAAAGAAGCAAAACGTTTTGTAAATGTAAATTTAAGTCGTATGCAAGCTTATAAATTTGATGCGGTTAGTGTTGTAAGTGATGTTAAAGAATATTTACTTGCTATATATGAGTTGTTGGGAGACTATAAAACTACATATACAGATGAGCAAATTGCATCTTACAAAAAAGAGTGGGAAGAAGAACGTAATAGATTATCTAACATAACCTTTACAATGAATGATTTTAAACCAGAGATAGACGGACATTTCACCCAAGAAATATTAAATGAGTACTCACAAGTGTTAGAAACAAAATTAACACAAAGTAGTGTTATTACATATATTAATGACAATATTGACAAAGACTCTGTTATGGTTGCGGCAGCGGGTTCTATACCAGGAGATGTTCAGAAATTGTGGAATAGTCGCAGTGAAAATAGCTACAATATGGAGTATGGTTATTCTTGTATGGGATATGAAGTCAACGGAGCTTTGGGAGTTAAAATGGCAGAATCCCATCGTGAAGTTTATGCGCTTGTAGGAGATGGAAGTTTTAATATGTTGCATAGCGAGTTAGTTACGTCTTTACAGTATGGTTATAAAATCAATGTTGTCTTGTTAGATAATTCTGGTTTTGGCTGTATCAATAATTTACAAATGAGCAACGGAAGTGATTCTTTCTATTGTGAATTTAGGGATAAAGATAACAATATTATGAATATTGATTATGCTACGGTAGCTAAAGGGTATGGAGCAAAAACTTACAGTGTGAAGACATTAGAAGACTTGCATCAAGCTTTAGAAGATAGTAAATCAAGTCCAATTTCAACTCTTATTGACATCAAAGTTTTACCGAAAACCATGACAGCAGGATATGATACATGGTGGAATGTGGGAGTATCTAGTCATTCTCCGAAACAAGCAGTTCAAAAGGCGTATGAAGAAAAAGAAAATCAATTAAAAATAGCAAGAAAATATTAAGGAGTCTAATGATGAAAAAGTTCATGCAAGCAGACAAACAGTACGATGTTATTTGTTTAGGAAGGGTTACAATCGATTTAAATCCTAACGAAATAAATAGAACATTAGATAAAACAAAATCATTTAATATGTATTTGGGAGGTTCTCCAGGAAATGTATCTATAGGATTATCAAGACTAGGAAATCGTGTAGGTTTTATCGGAAAAGTATCTAATGATCAATTTGGGACATTTATTATTGATAAGTTAAACTCAGAAAATGTGGATACAAGTCATGTGATACGCTCAAACGGAAGAGACAGACTGGGATTAACATTTACAGAAATGAAATCTGAAACAGAATCTAGCATTTTAATGTATAGAAATGAAGCTTCAGATTTAAAACTATCTACTGAAGAAATTGATGAAGAATATATAAAACAAACAAGAGTTTTATTAATATCAGGAACAGCACTTTCAGAAAGTCCGTCAAGAGAAGCTACTTTAAAAGCTATGTATTTGGCAAAAAAACATGGCGTGGCAATAGTATTTGATATTGACTATCGCTCATATAATTGGAAAAATGAAGATGAAATTAGTATCTATTACACTACTGTTGCTAGAAATAGTGATTTGATTATAGGATCTAGAGAAGAATTTGACCTAACAGGAAGATTATTAGGGTTAGCAGAGAAAACAGATAAAGAGGTCGCAACTTATTGGATGGAGCATGGAGAAGCTGAGATTGTTATTATTAAGCATGGTAAAAAAGGTTCATGTGCATTCGATGATAGTGGAAATGAGTATGTTGTACCATCTTATCCAGCCAAGGTATTAAAATCATTTGGTGGAGGAGATGCACATGGTTCTGCATTGCTGACGTGTTTATTAAAAGGATATCTACTAGAAAAAGCTCTGCACTATGCTAGTGCATCAGCTTCTATTAACATTGGTAGTCATTCATGTTCTGAAAGTTTACCGACGTTAGAAGAAATTGAAAAAGCTGTAGAAAAGGCAAATTTATATAACAGATAAGGAGAAATAAAAGATGGTAAAAGTATTACGTAATTATATCAATGGAGAATGGGTTGAAAGTGGGAGTGGTGAATTTTTAGAAGTTACAAACCCAGCAACTGAGGAAACTATAGCAAAAGTACCCCTATCAACAAAAGAAGAATTAGAACATGCAGCAGAAGTTGCAAAAAATGCGTATGAGTCTTGGAAAAATGTATCTATCTTAAAACGTGTAAAATATTTATTTAGATTACAACAAATTTTAGAAGAAAATAAAGAAGAGCTTGCTAAATTAATAACATTAGAACATGGAAAAAATCTTAAAGAAGCCTTGGGTGAAGTTGGACGCGGTATTGAAAATGTTGAAAACGCTGCGGGATTAGTTAGTTCATATATGGGGGATTCTTTAGCAACGGTCGCTACGGATGTAGAAGTAGTAAACTACCGTTACCCAGTTGGAGTAGTTGGATGTATTACCCCATTTAACTTCCCTATGATGGTTCCATTTTGGATGTTTCCAATCGCTTTAGCTTGCGGTAATACGGTTGTACTAAAACCATCAGAAAAAACACCATTGTTAATTGAAAAAATTGTTTCATTTGTTGAACAAGCAGGATTTCCTAAAGGAGTATTCAATATTGTATTTGGCTCTCATAATGTGGTAAATGGTATTATAGAAAGTCCTAATATTAAAGCGATTTCCTTTGTAGGAAGTGAACCAGTAGGACGCTACATTTATCAAAAAGGATCAGAGAATTTAAAACGTGTCCAGGCCTTAACTGGAGCTAAAAATCATCTTATAGTTTTAGAAGATGCAGATTTAGAAGATGCTATGCCAAAAATTATTGGTGGTGCTTTTGGTTCAGCAGGAGAACGCTGTATGGCAGCAGCTGTTATAGCAGTACAAGATAGCATAGCAGATAAATTTATAGCGAGATTAAAGGAAGAAGCAGATAAATTATCTATTGGAAATGCTTTAGAAGAAGATGTATTCTTAGGACCAGTTATTGATAAAGTAGCACAAGAGCGTATTTTTGGTTATATTGAAAAAGGGGTAGAAGAGGGAGCTTCATTAGTAAGAGATGGACGTGAAAATATTCCAGAAAAAGGTTATTTTGTAGCACCAACTATTTTCGATAATGTAAATGATACTATGACTATTTGGAAAGATGAAATATTTGCACCAGTTGTTTCAATAACACGTATTTCTGGTATTCGTGAGGCAGTAGATTTGGCAAATCGCTCTCGCTTTGCAAATGGTTCATGCTTGTTTAGCAATAATGCAGCAGCTATTCGATATTTTAGAGAAAATATTGATGCAGGAATGTTGGGTGTTAATTTAGGAGTACCAGCACCAATTGCTTGGTTCCCATTCTCAGGCTGGAAAGATTCTTTCTACGGCACACTACATTGCAACGGAAAAGATGCAATTGAGTTTTATACACATAAAAAAGTAGTAACTGCACAATATCGTACTAATAAATTTTAAGGAGTATGGAGTATGTTTGGACAAGTAGAACTACAAAATGGAAAAAATAATATTTGCGATAAAAATTTTCACGCCAATATGAATATGGACGTTGCAACCTATCTATTAGAACCATCTGAAAAATTAGAATTGATATCAGATACAAAAGAAACAGCTATTTTACCAATTTTTGGGAAACTTACTATTCGCTATTTAGATAAAGAAGAGTTGATTGAAAGAGAAAATTGTTTTGAGAATAAACCCTCTTGCTTACACGTACCCAAAGGAATTATCATAGAAATAGTTGCTCATGAAGCAAGTGAGCTTCTCGTGCAACAAAAAGAAAATGATAATACATTCCCACCTCGTTTTTACAAACCAGAAGATGTATCTCAATTTATAGCAGGGGAAGATGATTTTGAGGCGTCATCTAAAAGAATAATAAGAACTATATTTGATTATGAAACAGCTCCTTACTCTAATATGGTGCTGGGAGAGGTTTTGAGTTATACAGGTCGTTGGAATAGTTACCCACCACATCATCACCCACAACCAGAAGTTTATTACTTTAAATTTGATCATCCAAACGGTTTTGGTGTATCGGTGATTGGAGATGAGGCGGCTCTTGTAAAAAATAATAGTGTAGCCTACATACCTGGTGGTTTGGTACATCCGCAAGTATGTGCCCCTGGATATCGTATGTATTATGTGTGGATGATTCCGCACTTTGAAAATAATCCTTGGACAGAAAGAATTTATGCCGAGGAACATAAATGGTTGCTTGAAAAATAAGTAATAATAAATTTGAAAAATATCAAATAATATGTAAAAAGACTTCCTCAATAAAAAATCTGTATATAAAGAAAATATGTTTTAGAATATATACTAATAAACAAAAAAAAGACAACCTTTAGGTTGTCTTTTTTTATTTAAAAATAAATTTTTTATGTGTTTAAATAAAATATATAATAATTTATATGAAAATTTTATAAATTGGAGAAAATATTATTAATTTTATATTCTAAATAACATCTTAAAAAATATTTTTAAGATGTTATATTTTAAAGTTTATAAAAATTTTGCAAATCTTTATTGATGTTGTTAATTATATTTGTTTAATATATAGTAATATAAAAATTTTTCATAATAAGATTTTTTAAATTTTCAATAAATTTAAAAGTTAAGTTGCCTATTAAATATAGTAACAAGGGAAAAGTAACTTCTAAGATTATATTAAAGAGCGAATTTAGTTTTGTATAATAATCTTTTTAAATTACAAGGAATTCTTAATTAAATAATTTCTTATATTTTTAATCTTGATGAGAGCTAATCTTTTATTTTCTTAAAGTTTTAAGTTAGTTAAAACTCCTGTATTATTATTTAACTTTAGAGATTTGTTTAATTTTGAAACATATATTAAATAGTTTTAAAATTATAAAAAGCTCCTAAGAAGATAAGTTATAAATAGCTAGTTTTTACCTCAAGAAAGAATAAAAAAGCTATAATAAAAAGAAAGATCCTAAGTTGCTTTTAGCTTTGGATCTTTCTAATGTACTTTGTTATTGGGAGTTTATCTCTTAAGATGTGATTACATTTTTTATGTTGGCTTCTTAATAGTTAAAAGAGAGAAATTTACTACATAAATTTCTTATTAGCTTTTTCTTTATAATTATTTAACTTTCTTACGAATTGCTATAGCTAAGCCTAGTGTGGCCATAATTAAAGCAGTTAATCCTAGATTAGAATTTGTGACACCAGTATTTGGTAAGGATTTTTTAGATTTATTTTTTTTGTCTGCTATCATCTGATCTGCTGGCATCTGTTCTGCTATCATCTGATCTGCTGGTATCGTTTGAACTTCCATTTTATCTTCTTTCTTATTATTTGCAGGTAATAGTGTACCTGGTTTCACAGTTGAAGACAGGAGAGTAGGTTTTACTTCTACTGGAATAATTGGGCTAGGGATACTGATATTTTTAGCATAAACAAGAGCATATTGGCTAAAGTGGCTAACCTTAAACATTACTTCTGTTTGATTTTCATTCTGTACAAAAGGTAGACTTTCTGTCATATTATTTAGAACATAGTAGACCTTGTCAATTTTTCTTTTGCTTGGTAGCACAACAGTTACTTCTCCTTTTATTTGAACAGGTTCACCTTTTTCGTTATAAAGGGTTACATCATATAAATCATAGTTTTGATCTTCTAAAGCAGGAGCTGTTGAGGTCATTGGACGAACTTGCACCTGAGTTGCCCCATTCAAGGCAAGACTCGAACCAATAATTTTAAGTTTTGTTCCTTCATGTGCCAAGCCTACCATCTTATCCTCAAGATTTGATACTGGTTCGCTACTTGCTTCTGAATTATTGCTTGTTGTTTCTGCTACACTTGTTGCCGTTGGTTCATTCGACACATCAGTTCTACTTACTTCTGCAGTGTCGCCTGCTTCATTTGTTGAGCTTGGTACTGCTGGCTCATTTGTTGTTTCTGCTAGACTTGCTGCCATTGGTTGGTTTGGCACAACAGTTATACTTGATTCTGTAGTGTCGCCTGCTTCATTTGTTGAGCTTGGTACTGCTGGCTCATTTGCCACTTCTGTTTCGCTAGCAGCCGCAGTGAGTTCTGAAATTGATAATTTAGGTTTTTCAGCGTAAGGAGCTGCCTCATCACCAACACTGTGATGTCTTATTAGGGGAGTATTCAAGATAATTGGATCATTATTGACATTTACCAGTTCTCCTGAAGCCGTTCCAGTAATTTCACTGTTCCAATCTTCATCGTTTGATAAGGAATATACCAGATTTTTTGGATCTAATTGAGTTACAAATTGAGCTTGGTGACCATTCTTAAGAGATAAATTAGGTGATTTTCTTGCCAAGACAGGTTGGCTAAAAGTTAAAGTAAATGTGTTAGTTTTATCCGGATCTTTCTGAATATTTTCAACACGTACTATCTTATTGTGGTAATTCCATCCCTCTGCCAAGAAGTTCCAGTTGAATTTTTTGAAGTTAATAGTATATTCATTTTGGTTACCTTCTGCATGTTCATACAAGATAGCATATTCATTTGGACTTATTTCTTGTAGGGAGTTATAGGCAAACTTGCCTTCTTGGATTAATTGATGTTTAAGCCAAGTTAGACTACCGTCTTTCTCAACACGAGCTAGGCGAGCTGTACCCTGTGTTCGGCTACTGTCTGATCCGTTTGCATTGGTTAGAACCACATACTCTTTACCTTCATGCATGGTATGGATAGCTGCTAATTGGACATAAGAATCATGGACATCTTCCATGCTGACAACATCTGGATCCCATGTTTGACCACCATCATGGCTGGTAGCTACCTGAACTTTACGATTAAGGTTACGCATGAATAGTTTCAAATCACCATTGTTTAACTGAACGACAGCCGACTCTGTGTTTTGGGCGTTTGCAACATTCATAGTTTTAGAATCGAGTTTTGTTCCATTGTAATTACGCCCATCGTTAACTGCTTTACCTGAATGCCAAGTCATTCCGTGGTCGTCTGAGTAGATAACACGAGAAGATTGGGAACCAGTTAGGTGGCTTGTGAAGTTGGTAGAGTAAGTTGGAACTACCAAGCGTCCTTTGTGATCACCCGTTCTCAAGGCAATACCTGCTCCTGGGGCGATGCCATAGAATTTCATCCACGACTCTTTGATTTGTGGCGTCAAATCACGTGGGCTAGACCAAGTCTTACCGTCATCATCACTGTGTGATTCCCAGATATAGGAATTTTTTGCTACGCGAAAGTCAGATGTCTTGTTAGTTTGGAAGTAGATATTACCCTGTAATTCATCACCGAGATAGATATCCCCTAAATCGCTAAATGCAGCTTCTTCACCTTTGACAACGACGTGGTAGTCTGTTGCTGTACCTTCTGGTGTATATACAAGTCCATTTTCGCGTATTGTGTAGGGTTTTGTTTCGCCTGTCTTATACAGATTTAAGTAAGTCTTGCCTTCAATTTCTGTATAGGCTTTTTCTTCTATATTTGGAAGACCAAAAACAGCACGCCCTTCTGGATACATATCAAAGAGTGAGTAAATACGCTTTGTTTTAGGATCTTGTACCAAGGACATATCAATATTTAGGGGGGCACCTTGATTACGATCGTAAGCATTCTCGTTATTTCTTAAATCAGAAATAATAATCGGCTTGCTCCATGTTTTACCCTTATCTTCACTTCTGCGAACGACCATTGCAATATCACCGTAGTCTAATTTATGCAAGCGACGTTCGTCAATTCCAGCAATTAGGGTTCCCTTGTCGGTAACAAGTAGAGCTGGAATACGGTAACCAAATTTACCAGCAGCATTTTTACGACCTGCAAGCCCACTCTTATAAATATTAGTCTTATCTGTCAAAACAGAACCTTCATAAAGTGTTGGGGTACGATCTTCACGATGGTACAAGCTAGAACGGACAGCTACTTCTTCTGGTGTCAAGGCACGGTTGTAAATCGTTAAACGGTCAACATCTGTATTTGATTCCCAAACCTCTCTAGCCTTTCTTTTGGTTTTTCCAATCTGGGCAGTGTCGACATCTGGCATATCTTTGATTAGTTTAATAGGATCTGTGCTGGTGATTTCTTTAGAAAGAACACCATTCACATACAAACTGACCTTACCTGGTTTATCGGCACCCTCTGGTTGGCTAAGGGTCAAAGTAACACTGTTCCATTCTCCTGGCTTAATTCTTCCAGTCGCATCTTCAAAACTATTATAAAATTGATCGCCAGTATTTCCACGCGATTCATGGTTGGGCTTGCCATCTTTTACAAATATAGCAAAGTATTCATTCTCAACTTTTGTACTAGAGGCTGAGAAAAGGTTATAAAAGGAAGGAGAATTTTTCGCGGGCTTGAATTCCAAATGATAAGTTGCATTGCTTAAGTTCTTGAATTTTTCTAATTCACTAGTTAGGTCAACACGTTTGCCATTTGTATCACTTAAGACCAATCCTTCACGGCTAACTACTGCAGAATCCTTGAATTTTTCTGCAATCATGTCTTTTGGTCTAGCTTCCTCTATTATAGCTGGTTGTTCAGTATTCGATTCTTCTGTTGTTTCACTTGGTTGAGCTTCTGCATCTGGTTGAACACTGTCTGCTGGTTGCCCACCTGGAGTTTCAACACGAGGCTGAACAAGTCCTGGTTGAGCATTTGGAGTTTCACTTGGTTGTTCTTCTCCTGTTGGTTGAGAGTTACCTGCTACTTCTGGCCTTGCAACTTCATCCTTGTCTGTTATTACAATTGTTTCAGTTTCTGTGTCCTCTCCTAAGTTTTCTTCAGTTTCTTCTGTATCTTCACTATTTCCCAGGTTTACCATCTCTTCATTTTCTGACCTTGCTTCAGGAGCTGGAGGGCTTGCTACTCCTGCCATCGGTCCACCACTTTCTGGTCTTGCTCCAGGTTTCTCTGCTGGGGCTTCTGGTCTTGCTGCTGGTTCTCCACTTCCATCTGGGGCTGTTTCACCACTTTCTGGTCTTGCCCCTGTTTCTGCTTCTCCTGTATTTTCTCTCATTGGTTGATTTTCTGGTCTTGCTTCTGTTCCAGTTCCTGCTTTTGGTTGAACTACTTCTCCATCTGCTTCTGAGTTTGCCATTGCTCCTGCTGAACTTGCTCCCCCTGGTCCCCCACTTTCTGCTGGGTTTGCTCCAGTTCCTGTGTTTTCTGCCATTGGCTGAGTTCCTACAAGTTTTCCAACTTCTGGCTCTGTTTCAGTTTCTGGCATTGCTTCACTATTTCCTGGGTTTGCATCTGGCATTGCATCAGGGACTGCTGGTCTTTCTTCATTTTCTGTGTTTTCTGCTGGCTGTCCTGACATTCCTCCATTGTTTTCTGGACTTGCTACAGCTCCTGGCCTATCTACACTGTTTTCTAGGCTTGGTTGGGTTCTTACAAGATCCCCTTCTGCTGGTTGTCTTGGGCTTTCTTCTTCCGTATCTCCAACTTCTGGATTTGGTTTTGCTCCATCTTCTGACCTTGTTACAGGCTCTCCTTGACTTGCTCCTGCTCCATCTTCTGACCTTGCTTCAGGAGCTGCTGGGGCTGTTGAGCTTGCTCCTGCTTCTGGTCTTGCTGCTGGTTGTCCTGGGCTTTCAGCTGGGACTGTTTCACCAGCTTCTCCCATTGCTCCATTGCTTTCTGCCATCGGTTGAGATTCTGGCCTTGCTGCATCCCCTGCTTTTGGTTCAACTACTTCTCCACCAACACTTGGACTATTCATTTCTGATCGTCCAGCTTCTGCTTCTGCCATTCCTCCATTGTTTCCTGAGTCTGCTTCTCCAGGTTGAGAGTTGCCCATTGTTGCAGATTCTGGATTCATTCCAGTTCCTCCCATTCCGTCAGTGCCTGGGCTTGCCACTACTTCTGACATCTCTCCATCAGTTCTTGGATTTGCCATTGGTTGATCTCTTTCTGGCATTTCTGCAGAGTCTGACGAGCTTGATACTGTTTCGCCGTTTTCTTCACTTGGTTGATTTTCTGCCAGTCCCTCAGTTCCTGCTAGTTCTCCAGCTTCTGGTCTTGGTTGAGATTCTGCTGGGGATGTTGGGCTTTCTCCTAGTGCTGGTTGTCCAGATTCTGGTATCGCTCCAGCTGCTGCCATACCTCCACCACTTCCTGGGTTTGCTTCTGGAGATGCTGGCTCTGCTCCAGTTCCTGCTAGCTCTCCAGCTTGAGTGGCTCCTGCTGTTTCTTCGCTTGGAGATTCAAGACTTGGCTTAGCAAGTACTGGTTGAGAGTCAGCGTCTGGTTGTTCATCGCTATTAGGTTGTGCTCTGTCGGTGTTTGCTTCCTCTGTTGAACTTGCTCCCGGTTGTCCACTTGGGGCTACAGCACTTGCACTTTCAACTGGTTGACTAACTGGATCTTCTTGGGATGACTCTACACCTTCGGAACTTGGATTTTCATTTGATACCTCTGTAGCCTGCACTGGATTTAGACCCAATATAACACTTCCGACAGCAACAGAAAAAGTTCCTATCGTCAATTTAACGATTGAATATTTTTTTTGTCTGTTTAACCTATCCTTCATATAAAACATATAAAACCTCCTATTAATTTTAATTAATTTAATTTATTTAAAAATCTTCAGTTTTCAATTTAAAAACTTTCTAAAGTTAAAGAACTATCCCCCTCTCCTCTGTTTTTCATCTTACATAGTAAGGATAATAAAATTAAGACTTGAAGAAATCCAGCCTATCATTATTTATATTCTTTACTAGGTAATTAGATTAGATGCTTTTTTTAATATCTATAAAAACCCATCTGATGAATTTATAAAATCAATATCAGACTAGACTTATAATAAAGTAAAATATAGTATATACCTTAATTATATATATATATATATATATATGTCAAGGGCTTTCATAAATTTTTATAAAAAAAATAAAAACGATTTCTTTAACCTATAAGCAAAGAAGCAGCTTCATGCACAAGGTCTTATATTTAACAACCTAAATTATTTAGTATATTAATACTTTCTTAGAAAATATAATAAAATTCATTTTAAGCATAGTACTTATATAAACTTGTGCAAAGAATAATTTTTATGGAAATAAAAAATAAATAATTAATAATATTTTTTTATTAAAAATCAAAGTAGGATATTACAATTAAGAATAAAAAATTTTCAGATAATCAAAAAATTTAATTCATAAACTTAAATTTTGTTTGTATTTTTAAAAAAGTAATTTTATAAAAAACTAGTAGGCAATTAATTAGCTACTAGATATAAAATTATTTATTAAATCTTTATGGAGAAAATTATTGGTGTTTTCTTGCGATTTTTCTTGTTAGGCTTTATTTTCAACAAGTTTTTATTTCATGTGAAAATTCTTCTATTCATTATAGAAATAAAATTTTTCATGTGGTATAATTACATTGAAATATATTTAATATGAGGGGTATTTATGAAAAAATTATTATCATTTTTAGCAGTGCTAGTTTTATTTTTAGGGCTTATTTTTTATAATCTGTATTACAAGGAAGAGCAAGTTGCTAATAAACAAAAAGAAGTTACTACAAAAACAGAAACTAAGAAAGAAGAAAAGGTTGCAACCAACACCAACTTAACACCAGAAACTGCCAAAGAACCGACGATTGTAAAGGGGCTAATGGTGATAAATAAAAAACATCCCTTGCCAAAATCTTATAACAAGGGAGAAGACCCAAAAGCTAGAGAGCAGGTCAATAAGATTATAAGAGAAGCTCAGAGTTTAGGTTTAAATGTTTCTAATCAAACGTCGGGTTTTAGAAGTTATGAAACTCAGAAAAATCTCTATAACAACTACGTGGCTGTTCATGGTAAAAAAGAGGCTGACACATTTTCTGCAAGACCAGGTTATAGCGAACACCAGAGTGGTTTAGCCTTCGACCTAATAGATAGGGAGGGTCAACTCCTTGGAGCAGAAGATACAAGAAAAACAAGCAAGCAAGCAGCTAAATGGCTAGCAGACAATGCTCACAGATTTGGTTTTATAATAAGATATAAAGATGAATTTACCAATAGCACAGGATACATGGCAGAGGCTTGGCATATTAGATATGTTGGAGAGGCTATTGCTAGGGAAATATACGAAAAAAATATTTCTTTAGAAGAATATCTTGGTGTTGAAGGTGGAGATTATAAGGAATAGAATATTAAGTTAATATATCCTCTTTACTATTTATGTAGGTAGGATTTTTTAGTTTTATATAAGTAACTTGCTCTGTAAGGTATTTTGTAACAGTCTTTAAAAATAAGATAATAAGTAGTATAATATAATACAAGAGATATAGATAGAAGAAATTGCATGGAAAATAAAAATTTGAATATGATAGTCTGTGGTGGTTGAAACTCTAAGATGGGTCGGGAGCTCTTTCTAATTTATTAAAGGACCTAGCGAAAAAAGCTGATAAAAATTTAAGAGTGGGCTATGAAAGTTCTGATGATGAAGCAGAAGTTGGTGGAGGAAGTTATCCAGCTTCTTACCTAGAAAGTGTAGCAGTAAAACTAAGTCATGAAAAAATATCATCAACCCAACTAGAAAAATATTTGTTAGAAGTAGAAATACCAATTATTACAAGAATAAAGGATAATACTATTATTTTTGATATGAGAACTTTAGCTAGTCGTGAATTTGATTTGGTGCTAGGAAGTTTGAAAAAAATTATAAAAATAAGTTTGTATAATATACAATTTTACTAGCTTATTAGAAACCTATATTTAAATAAAAAGCCCTTAATTATCAATTAAATATTAAAAAATTTAATAAATACTTTTTTAAAAGACAAGCTTGAAAAAGCTTGTTTTTTTATTTTTTAGATTTTTTATTTTAAGAATGATAGTTAATTTTTAATTATATTATGATTTTTACTTTATTATATATTGAGTAATTTTTTTATGGTCTGATTAATGATTATTTATTTTTAAGTTTCTTGTTTATAAGAAAAAAATTAATATGGAATTTATTTTTATATCTTTTTTCTCGCTTAATATTAAATAAAAAATTTTTTTCTATATAAAAGTATTTCTTGTAATAAAAAATAATAAGTTAAATAAATTGTTATATTAAAACCTTGCTACTATAAATATGATAATCAATTTCTACAAGCTAGAAAATAACCGTATTAATTTTTGAATATAAGCCCCTTATAATAAAAATAGGTGGTGAGATTTGTGGATATTTTCAACTATGATAATAGAAGTTTGCGGATACTAAATATACTAGAAGAAAATTTTATCGTACAGGAAAAATATTTTTCGGATATATTTAGAGTTGGGAAAAAAACCATTCAAAATGAAATCAAAGATTTAAATGCTATGCTAGGAGATGCTGCCTACATTAAATATGATAGCGGTGGCTATCTTCTCTACATTGTGAAATTTGAAAAATATGTAAATATTAAATCTAGTATTTATGATATGTATAAAAATTTTGACTCTAGTAAAGTTCGATTGGTTTATATTTTTAAAAAATTGATGGAAAGTAAAGTATCACACACTATTGATGATTTGGCTTTTGATATGATTGTTAGCCGTAGTACACTACTCAGCGATATTAAGAAATTAAAAGATATTGTCAAAGAATACAAACTCTCCATAATTGGAAAAACGAATGTTGGTCTAAATGTAAAAGGAGCTGAAAAAGACATTCGGATGTTTGTTATTGAAAATATTTATAATTATATTTATAAAGAGGATATTTTCGATAAAGAGGATAATGATTATATCAACGAACTACTCATAAAACATCATATTGATTTTCAAATAAAAAGTGAGTTTATTAAATATTTAACTGTATCACTAGACAGATTTGCCAATGGATTTTATTTACATTTCACCAAAAACCAGTATGATGAATTATTAAATTTTTACACGTCAGACTTTTTAGAAGATATATGTAAATATATTAAAGGAAAATATCAGTTAGAATTATCGCAAGATGAAAAGAAATTTTTAACAATTTGCTTTGCTACGATGAGATTACCAACTAATATTGCAAGCATTAATAAAAGTTTGAAAGATAATCAAGAGTATAAACAACTTGTTGCTCATATTCTTGGAGAAATTTATTTTGAGTATGGTATTGATTTTGATATTTCAAATATGGTGGAAGAATTTATGTATCATATTTACTTTTTAATGCAAAGACAAAAATATGGTGTTAATTATAGTAACAATATGACGGAAACTATCAAAGAAAAATATGTTATGTCCTACAAGATTGCACAATTAGCTTCAGGCGTTATCCAAAAAGATTATGGTTATCAGATTTCGGAAGCTGAAGTTTGTTATTTGGCAGTATATTTTGAAACTTTTATTAATAAGCTGATTATTAATTTTGATAAAATGAAAGTTTTGCTAATCACACAAACCGGGTCAGCTTTTAGGGAATTGATGATTTTTCAGTTGGAATCAAAACTCAAAGAGCATATTTATTTAACGGTTCGTTCTCCTTATGAAAATGTTGACTATAAAGATTATCAACTTGTAATTTCAACGGTAAAAAAAGATTTTCCTCAAGATGTACGAGTAATATTTCAGCCAGAAATTTTAGATATTGCCTATATAAAAAAAGAAATTGGTTTGATGAGGTATATTGACAAGGTAAACATGCCAATCATTAGAGGTATGGAGTCGGTACTTATTAGCTCTATTTCAGAAGAAACATTTTTCATATGCGACCCACAAAAAACTTACCAGGAGAACCTACATAATATAGTCAATAAGTTGATAGAAAAAAATATTGTTGACAAGATGTTTTTAGAACGTGTTATTGAGAGAGAAAAGCGTTCGTCTATGATTTTTACAGACCATGTGGCTTTTCCCCATGTAATAAATCTTAAATCTAATCGTTTTATATTGTCTTTAGGAGTTAGTGAAGATGGTTTTTCTGACAAACCAGATTTGAAACTAATTTTTTTAGCAGCCATACCTGCTGACCTTAGTTATTCTATGGTACTTGTAAAAACTTATGATGAGTTGATTTCAATGATGAAAGATGAAAAGTTTCTCACTGGAATATCAAAATTGAAAAATTACACAGATTTAGTTCATTACTTTATCAAAGAAACAAATTTATACAGATAGGAGGAATATTATGAACATAGTTGCTCTTGGTTTTTTGATATTGATAGCTTTTATTTTACAGTATCTATTGACCTATATTCAGATACAAAGTTTTCACAAATACTATCGCAAAATGCGTCAAAAAGGACGTGTTGTTATAGGAAGAAAAAAAGGGGCTTTCCGTGCTGGTGCAATTGTGATGTTTGCAATAGATGACAAACAAAAAGTCATAGACGGTGCAGTGATGCAAGGAGTAACTGTTCTTGCAAGATTTCACAGATATGATGCTTTTAACGGCCTAAATGTAGCTACTATTAATGAAGGTGATTGCAAAGCTTTGGGTTTGTCTAAGTCCTTAACAAGTGCAATTTTAGACGGAGTTGTAACATTCAAAACTGTTTCAAATGGTGACGAGGTGCCAATGCCGCCGAGTCCATTTATAAAAATTTATCGCAAATTAAAATTTAATTCATAAAAAATATATTTATTAGGAGGAGAAAAAAATGGATTATATTGTTCAATTGGCTTCTGGATTTACAGGCTTATTCGATGAGGGTGCAAAAACCTTTGTTAGTTGGGTAACTGGAATTATTCCAAAAGTATTATTATTACTTGTATTTATGAATGCATTGATTGCATTTATCGGACCTAAGCGTGTTGATAACTTTGCAAAACTGTGTTCAAAAAACGTGGTGTTGGCTTATGGAGTCTTGCCATTCTTATCAGCCTTTATGCTAGGAAATCCTATGGCACTATCTATGGGTAAATTTTTACCAGAACGTATGAAACCAAGTTATTATGCTTCTGCATCTTATCACTGTCATACAAATAGTGGTATTTTTCCACATATTAATGTCGGAGAAATTTTTATTTACCTAGGAATAGCAAATGGAATTACACAATTAGGTCTAAACATAACACCTTTAGCAATTCACTATTTATTGGTTGGTTTAGTCATGAATTTCTTTGCAGGTTGGGCTACTGATTTTACAACAAAAATCGTAATGAAACAACAAGGAATTATGTTGAAAAATGAATTGCAGATAAAATAATAGGAGGAACTAGACATGACTTACAATAGTATTCGTATTGAAAAAGGAAGTGGAGGCTTTGGTGGTCCTTTAACAGTTACACCAAAACCTGGAAAAGATGTACTACTTTATATTACAGGTGGAGGAGCAGAACCTGAAATTGTTGAGAAAATAGTTTCACTTACGGGTTGCCGTGCTGTAAATGGTTTTAAAACATCTGTAGCTGATGAAGAAATATTTTTAGTTATTATTGATTGTGGTGGGACACTGCGTTGTGGTATTTATCCACAAAAACGTATTCCGACAATAAATATTATGCCTGTCGGACCTAGTGGACCGCTTGCTAAATTTATTAAAGAAGACATTTATGTTTCAGCAGTAGGTTTGAATGAAATCAAAGCTGTAGATGGTCTAGCAAGTAGTGATGAAAAAATAGTTTATTCTTCAGAGGAAAAACGTGAATTTAAATATAGTGCTGATAAAAAAGTATCTCAAACATTGGCAGAAAATTCAAAATCATCTCTTGTTCAAAAAATAGGTATGAATGTTGGGAAATTTGTTCATACATTATATCAAGCAGGACGTGATGCGGTACAAGCTATGATTACAACTATTTTACCATTTATGGCATTTGTGGCGATGTTAATAGGTATTATTCAGGGTTCTGGTTTTGGAGATTGGTTTGCCAAATTATTAACACCATTAGCAGGTAATATTTATGGATTAGCTGCCTTAGGTTTTGTTTGTTCAATTCCAATTTTATCTGCCTTACTTGGACCAGGTGCGGTTATTGCACAAATTATCGGTACATTAATTGGGGTTGAAATTGGAAAAGGAAATATACCTCCAAGTTTAGCATTACCTGCATTGTTTGCAATTAATACACAATGTGCGTGTGATTTTATCCCAGTAGGATTAGGTTTAGCCGAAGCAGAACCAGAAACAGTAGAAGTTGGAGTTGTTTCTGTACTATATTCTAGATTTATTATAGGAGTTCCTCGTGTTATTGTTGCTTGGTTAGCAAGCTTTGGTTTGTATTAAAAATTTAAAGTTATGGAGTGGAAAATGTGTTAGTATACGAAAATACAGTTAAAGAAAAGGGAGTTTTAGTTAAAGAACTTGGCGATAGTATGTTTATTACTTTTGGAGATAATGCACCAGAAACTTTAAAAGATTATTGTTATAGTATCGCTATAAAACCTACAAAAGCAAAAATTAAAGTTGGACAACGTTTGATAATAGACGGTTCAGATTATGAAATTATTGCGGTAGGAGATATTGCTGAACATAATTTGGTGCAACTAGGCCATCTAACAGTTAATTTTAGTGGTGATAGCAATGTTTTACCTGGAGCTATTGCCGTAGAAAATAAACAGTGTCCAGTCTTAGAAATAGGAACAGTAATTCGAATAGAAGAGTAAGGGGGAATATTATGACAACATGGTTAAATTTAACAGGAAAAACAGTGATAGTTACAGGTGGTTGTTCTGGTATAGGGGCAGCAGTTGTACAAGAATTTTTAAATCAGGCTTGTAATGTAGTAGTTAGTGATTTGCAAGAAAAACAATCAGACAATGATAAACTTATGTACCTAGCGTGTGATGTATCAAAACGTGAAGATGTAGAAAAAATGGTAACCAAAACATTAGAAAAATTTGGTAGTGTTGATATCTTGGTAAACAATGCAGGAATTAATATCCCGACATTACTAGTAGACAGTAAAAAAAGTTATAGTAAGTATGAATTAAATGATGCTGTTTATGATAAAGTAATGGATATTAATGTAAAAGGTGTTTATCTAGTAGCACAAACTGTTGGACGAATTTTTGTTGAAAAAGGTAGTGGTGTTATTATTAATATGTCATCAGAATGCGGATTAGAAGGTTCAGAAGGACAAAGCATCTATGCAGCTAGTAAGAATGCAGTTAATTCTTTTACACGCTCTTGGGCAAAAGAATTAGGAAAATACGGGGTGAGAGTTGTAGGCGTAGCACCTGGTATTTTAGAAGCAACAGGTTTACGAACATTAGCTTATGAGCAAGCACTAGCTTACACAAGAGGAGTTACGGTTGAGAAAATTCGTGAAGGCTACACAAGTAGCAAGACAACACCGCTTGCTCGAGATGGAAAACTTAGTGAAGTAGCAGACCTTGTAGCATATTTGGCTAGTGAACGTGCAAGTTATGTTCATGGAGTAACCTATAATGTTGCAGGTGGAAAAACACGAGGTTAGAAATTAAATAAAAATATTTTCTTTTATACCAAATAAATTTATAACTGTTAAGGTAATATTTTTGATATATAGTTGAATATTACTTTAAAAGTTAAATTTAAGACATAGTATAAAACACTTAGAATTAATAATAGTAGGAAGTAATAGAAAGGAGATAGTATGACAAATATACTAGTAGATAGTAGCGATATAGAAGCAATAAAAAAAATTGCAGACTATTATCCTATATCAGGCATTACCACAAATCCCTCTATTTTAGCAAAAGAGAGTTCAGATTTGCAAAAGAAAATGTATGAGATTAAAAAATTTGTAAATTCACACTATGAAATACATATTCAAACGACAGAAAAAACTGCCGAAAAAATTTTATCTGAAGCTATAAAATTACATAAGTTTTTTGGAGGTAAATTCTTTATTAAAATTCCTATTTCAAAAGAAGGTTTAAAAGCTGTTTCTTTGTGTAAAAAGGAAGGTATTGGAGTAACGGTAACTTCTATTTTTACATCTTCTCAAGTGTTTGCCGCAGCCAAAGCAGGTGCTGACTATGTTGCTCCCTATGTCAACAGAATGGCAAACATCGGTATGGAATCTATAAAAGTATTAGCTGATATGCAAAAAATTTTATCTTCTTATAATACAAAAATATTAGCTGCAAGTTTTAAAAATATTGAACAATTTACAGACTTATTAGTAATTGGAGTAGACACTATTACAGTCTCTGCAGATTTATTAGAACAAAGTATTTGGCACCCCTATACAGACAAATCTATTTTAGATTTTGAAGTGGATTGGGATAAAACATTCGGTAATTTAAGGGTTGGAGATTTTATATAATGGTTTGTACTATTACGTATATCTTAATGATAGTTCTAGGTAGTTTTGCAAGTCTTATGTTATTTTTAGAAAAATTAATTCCTTATGAAACTCGTATATTACTTGATAAAAAACAACTAAGTAAATATCGTAATAATCTTGTCAAGATAAGTATAATATTTACACTTGTAAGTGTTTTGTTTTTAATAGAACATATATATAACATTCGTTCTTGGTTTTACTACATTACACTTATACTTATACTTATACTTCTTACTTGGTATGCAGTTAAAAAATTAGTTAGTAATTTGAATATATTAAATAAGGCAAAAAATAAAGAAGTGAAATAATTAAAACTTTATTTTTAAGTTCTTATAAAAACAAAATATAAGGCTAAATAAAAAGATAGTTATAAATTAATTTTTTAAGAATTTGATTTAGTGCTAGGAAGTTTGAAAAAAATTATAAAAACTAAGTTTGTATAATATACAATTTTACTAACCTTATTAGAAAGAACCATTAAATATTGAAAAAATTAATAAATACTTTTTAAAAAACAAGCTAAGACTTAATCTAAATCTTAGCTTGAGTATTTAGCAGGCTTTATTTTTATTAAACAAGATGTATATTTGTATAAATAATACTTCAATAGGTAGTAAAAATACCCCTCCCATAAATATAAGATTTTTATGGTTGAATAAGTAAAAAATAAGGGCTATGGGTATGAAGTATATAAACCTAGAATTAACAATAATTTTATATAATTTATCTTTGCTATAATCTTTTGTTAACAATATTATGTTAGCTAAAATAAATAATAAAAAGGCTGAAAGAAAAACAATGATATCATCGTCTACCATAAATAAAATAGCCATAATAATTAGTAAAGTAATAAAGGTAGTGGCATAAATTTTCATTCCTCCAGAAAAATAGATTGTATTTTTCACCATAAAGATATTACTTCTAAGAGAATATTTCTTATTCCAGCTAAGAGTTAAATCTAAAGCCTTATTTTCAGAGTAGCCCTTATTTATGTATTTGTTGTAGACTTTTAGAGAGTTTTTCATAACTCTGTTTTTTGCTAATTTTTTTGTTTTTTTACTGTTAAATTTATTTTCTGCTAAATTATTAAATTCATTTTCCACATATTGTCTTATTTTGTCCTCCATAAAAGTACCTCCCCTTATAAAATTTATTTAATTTGTTTTTCCCATTCTTCTTCCTTAAAGCCTAGTAAAAAGACCTCATTATCCATATCAAAAGCAAGGGGTCTTTTTATAAGCATACCGTCGCTTAAAAGTAGGTCAATTTGCTCGTCTAAAGAAAGATTTGGTAGTATTTCTTTTAGCTTGCCTTCTCTGTAAAGGATACCGCTAGAATTAAAAAGTTTTTTTATTGGTACACCAAAGTTTTTCAAAATATTTTTTATATCTTCTTTTGTTGGTGTTTGCTTTGTTACATCAATAAATTCAGCATCAATATCATTGTTTTTGATAAATTTTTTAGCCGCTCTACAAGTTGAGCATTTCGGATATTCATAAATTTTCATATATTTCTCCTTTCATATTTTTTCATCTATATTATAGCATAGATATTTTAAAATAAAAAATAAGATTAAAAGTTATTTATAGTAAATGATAGCTATGTAATACATAAAGAAAAGCGAAAACTACTGCTAGGGCAAAAAAGTTTACTAGGGTCTGGGTATGTTCCTTAAAAGTTAAATTTAGTATTTTAAAAAGTAGAACACCTATTATTGCACCCAGAGTATTGTCTATTAGGTCGGTAATGTCGCTATAACCAACACCAAAAATGTACTGGGATGCTTCGTAAAAAAAGCTAAGACTAAAGGCGTAGGAAATCACGGACAGTCCACTAGAATTATCAGAAATAATTTTGCCATAAATACCAAAGGGAATAAATACTAAAATATTTAAAAATACCTCCAGTTTATTCATATAGGCATAGGGAAGAAGATTGATATTTCTTGCAGAATGATTTTTAATAAAAGAAAAAACATCCAGGTCTAATTTGAAAATAATAATCCAAGTTAAAAATACTAGGTAGAGGCAGAATAAAATATTGGATATTAAATGTGTTTTTTTTGATGGCATAGAAATTCTCGCTTAATTTTATCTCAAGACAATTATAACATAAGTAATAACAATATAAAATAATATTAGAAAGAAGTGATTAATTTTTAATATTTTATTTTAAAAGAGCTTTATAGGTTTAAAAATTTTAGCAAATAAATTTTTAAAATCTAATTTTATAAAGTTTAATTAAACGTGGTTTTTATCAGCAAGTTTTTATAAAAATTTTTGTAAAATTTTTAGCAAGGCTAGTAATTTTTAAGTAATAAATTTTGTATAGTTTAATAATTTTAAAATTTTTATTTTTTACTTTGTTTTTATTTATTAGTTTATGCTACAATATTTTTGTTACTTAAACACTAAACTCGTAACAGAGGGAGGTGGTAGTATGAGTTTCGTAATATCTTTAATAAATTCTATTATGTTAAATCTTTTTGCTTATTACATTTGCAAATGGCTAGATAGAATTAAATATAAGTAACTAGCCTCGAAAAAATAAAAGACAGGAACTGCAATTCCTGTCTTTTTTATATGAGTTTCGTAATATCTCTTGCTTATGTTTTTATTTTATATTTTCTAGTGAATTTTGTCAAGTATATTTGACACTTACTTCTGTTAGAAAAATTTTTAAATTAATTTTAAAAAAATATTAGTTTATTAGTAGAAAATTTTAGGGGAATTAGCTAATAAATTAAAAAAACTTTTAGAGAATTTGTAGGCTTAAATATCTTTTCTTTAAAATAATTTAAGAATAGTTAGTTGGTAGACTTTACAAGCTGTGGTATAATTAGGGTAATTTTTAAAAGGAGTTGCGAGTATGACATTAGAACAAAGAATAGAAAATTATGCAAAAGTTGTTGCAAAAATAGGTATCAATACACAAGTAGGACAGGAGATAGTTATTCGCTCAAGTATCGAAGCAAGAGATTTTGCCCTAAAAGTATCTGAAGAATGCTATAAGTTAGGAGCAAAAAAAGTTAGTATTGACTGGAATGACCAAAAATTAAAAAGACAAAGCCTAACTTATGCCAGCAAGGAAAGTCTAGCAGAATTTCCAGAATGGTTGGTATCTAAAAATGAAGAAGCAGTTAAAAACGCTGCTGGCTTTATATCTATAATAAGTGATGACCCAGACGGTTTGGCAGGGGTTGATAGCGAGAAATTAAAAACGGATATGCTAGCCCGTGCAAAAGCCCTGCGTAACTATATGAAAGCTATAATGAATAATGAATGTCCTTGGTGTGTAACGGCAGCATCTTCAGTAGCTTGGGCTAAAAAATTATTCCCAGACTTAGCAGACCAAGAAGCCTATTTGAAACTATGGGACTTGATACTGACTGCTTGCCGCCTTGATGGCGACGGTATAGCAAATTGGGAAGAACATATTTCTATACTTGATGAAAAAGGAAATTTTTTAAACTCTAGCCAATTTGAAAAAATCCACATAAGAAGCGAAAACGGAACAGACCTATATGTAGGGCTTCCAAACAATCACATTTGGCAAAGTGCAGGAAGTATCGCAGGTAAAACAGGAGAAAGATTTGTCGCCAACATTCCAACAGAAGAAGTATTTACCCTGCCCCATAAGGATATTACTAGCGGAATAGTTTATAATACTAAACCTCTTAATTATGGCGGAGTTTTAATAGATGACTTCTGGTTAAAATTTGAAAATGGAAAAGTTGTTGACTTTGCTGCAAAAAGAGGAGCAGAGGTTCTAAAAAATTTACTAGAAACAGATGAAGGTGCAAAAAGTATTGGAGAAATTGCCCTAGTTCCTTTCCATTCACCAATTTCAAATACAAATATTCTGTTTTTAGAAACTCTGTACGATGAAAATGCATCTTGCCATATCGCCCTAGGGAAAGCATATCCGACTTGTTTAGAAAATGGAGAAAATATGTCAGAAGAAGAACTAGCTCAAGCTGGAGCTAACGACAGTTTAATTCACGTTGACTTTATGATAGGGGATAAGACTACAAACATAGTAGGAATAACAAAAGAGGGCAAAGAAGTAGCAATATTTAAAGCAGGTAACTGGGCGTAAGGTTTTATAAGTTATAAGCTAGAAAATAATTTATTAATCTTACATAAAAAATAAAATTTATAAAATATTAAAATCCAATCAGATTGGCTTTTAATTTTAGCAAAAATAAATAAAAATATTAAATAAATCTTTATTTCAGAGATATTGACTTTTAGTAATATTTAGTGGCTAATTCGGTTATGGGGGAACATAGACTGTGTAGTAGCAAGCAGTCAATGAAAGTTTAAGCCTAAGGTAAGTAGGTCATCTTGTTGGCTAATTCTCCTTACTATAACTAGTGGGCGATTTTATTTAGGAGAAAAATCTATGAACATATCTGTATATTCTGATAAATCTACATTATTAGATTATAAAAATAATAAATATTTTATTTTTTCTGTAATTATTTTATCAAAAGTTAATAGGAAAATATTGTAAGAAAATTTATAAGAATAGAATTGGCCAGTTTCCTAACTTAGAATTATTTTTATATTTATTTTTTATATTTATATAGAAGAAATTATTCTGGGTCTGTCTGTAAGACTTCTGCAAGTCTAAAGTAATTATTTTGCAACCACTGCCTAACAGTTTTAGGGCAAAAATGCTAATTATTTTTGAAGAAGCCTAATATATATATATATATATAGCTTTGTAACATTTTTGTAACATTTTTGTAATGAAATGATTAATAAAAGTGTTGACATCTCAATAATATGGTGGTATTATTAGAACATAAAATATATTATTAAAGGAGATTCATGCTTATGAACAAAAAATTAATCGCATCAGCTTTAGTTGCTGGTTTAGTATTACCATCAGTTACAGCTTTTACACAACCACAAAACGCCCAAGCCAAACTTAGCGAATTAGCTAAATACAAATCTGACGAAGCTATTAAGGCGGCTGAAGGAAAAGTTAAAGACGCTAATGATGCTCTAATGATGCTACTTAAAAAAGAAGGCTATAAAGATTTAGAGAAAAAACATCAAGAATTGTTAGAAGATGCTAAAGTAAAGGTTAATAAATTTGAAGAAGAAGTTAAAAATTCTGAAACTAAGGTTAAGGAGGCTGAAGGAAAACTTGCATTAGCCCAACTTAATGTAGGAAAATACACTTCTACTACAAAACCTAGCTACACTGACGAAGATTTACAAACAGAGTTAATGAAAGTTGCAAAAGCTGAGAAAGAATTAGCTGATTTAAAAGAAAAATTAGATATGGATAAGGATGCATTAACTGTGGCTCAAGGTGCTTTTGCATTGGTTGAGAAACATAAAGCTAAAGAACTAGCTGAAATCAAAGCAGCCAAAAAGGCAGTAGAGGATGCTACAACAGAACTTAATCTTGCTTATCTTGAAAGATATAAAGCTGAGCTAGAAGCATCAAAAGCTGATGGTAATACAGAAGATCTTGAGAAAGCTAGAGATAAAGCTGGAAAAGCTTTAGGAATGTTGCTTGAAAGTGTAGGTAACTTTAAGGCTAAACTAGAAGAAGCTGAAAAAGAGTTAAGAAAGGCTGAATTCGACTACTCTGAAGCGGCTAGAAAACTTGCTGTAAGTGGTGCAAAAGTAGGAGATCCAGAATATGTAAATCTACTTGGGGATGCTCAATATTATAAGGCAGTAGCTCAATATAATAAAAAATATGTAGATGAGTTAAAAGAAGCCTTAGCCTATGTAGAATCTAAAGTTCCAGGATTAAGTGATAACTACTTAACTAAATTAAATGCTGAATACGGTCTTGCTGACACATTCACTCCAGGATTTGCTAAAAAAGACGGAGCTTGGCACTACAATAAAGAAGATGGAACTATGGCTAAGGGCTGGGTATTCGACAAAGGATACAATTCTTGGTTCTACTTCGATAACGACGGAAAAATGGCCGAGAACACTTGGAGATATGTAGACGGGTCTTGGTTCTTCCTAAATCCAGGAGGCTACATGGCTCAAAATGAGTGGGTTAAACACACTGACGGAAACTGGTACTACCTAAAACAAGGTGGCTACATGGCAGTTAATGAATATACTCCAGATGGCTATTTAGTAGATGAAAATGGAGCATGGGTAAAATAATACCTACACAAAAAAACTTGCTAGACATTTGTCTAGCAAGTTTTTTATTTTTGACCAGCTTCTAATAATATAAATTGGTAGCCCCGGCTAGAATATTATTTTACTTGCCTATACCTTACTAGCTTTTATTAGCATTTTTTATTTCTATCATTTTATTAATTAGCTAGCTAATAAAAATCTAAATTTACTTTAATTAAAAATTTTTATCATACCAGCTAGCATAAAAACTTTCTACCAAAAAAGACCCGTCATAGGTCTTTTTATATTTCAACTATCTTGTCGCAAATAGATAGGGTGGATTTGTTGTGGGAAATTATAAGGATAATTTTATCCTTTTTTATTTTTTCCAATGTTTTTAGCAATTCAATTTCACTAAAGATATCTATATTGGCAGTTGCCTCATCTAAAATTAGTAATTTTGACTTGCTGTATAGGGAGCGAGTAGTTGATAGGCGTTGTTTTTGCCCAGAAGAGATATTACTACTACCTTCGCCAATTATTTCCTCTTCTTTTTTTGGCAGAGCTTGGACGAAATTTTTAAGATTGGTTGCTTCTAAACTGGCATATAATTTTTCATTATCAATTTTTTTATCAAAGAGGGCAATATTTTTTGCCAAAGTCGTATTAAACATATAAGTATCCTGTATAATGATAGAGGAATTTTTTCTGAAATAGGTATTGTCTATCTTAGAAATATCGACACCGTCTATTTTTATCTGACCATCCTCAAGGGGGAGGAACTTCATTATTAATTTTGCCAGGGTAGATTTTCCCCTACCACTGTCGCCAACAAGGCCGACAATTTGCCCCTTTTTAGCAGAAAAACTTAGGTTATCTATTATTTTTTTCTTGCCGTAACTAAAGTTAAGTTTATCAACTTTTAATTCCTTGAAGTCAACTATATTACCAGAGTTTTCCTCTTCTTCAGCTAGGTTTATCAGTTCTAAAAATCTTTTTCCTGCTGCCATTGTTGGACTAAGGGTAGAAGCTAGATTACCCATATAAAATATAGGGGTAAAAGAGACTATAAACATAGCGACAAGGGCTATTATTGTATTTGTATCACTTAGATGTTTTTTTGCGGCAAATATAAAGGATATGACAGCCAAATTATAAATTAGCATATTTATAAAGTTAAGATTTATTTGAAAAAGATTTTTTCTATAAGAGCTACTAGTTAGGGTCTCAGTTTCTTTATTTAGTTTCTCTTTAACAGCATCTATTTTTTGGTATTGGATACTTTCAAATATAGAATAGGCTTCTTCCTTAGAGTTCTTATTTATATCTGCCAGTTGCTTACGGTAATTATCGCCGTATCTCTGAGCTGAATTTTTAAAAATCAGGGGCAGGGCAAGACCCATTATTAGATATATGATTAGGGGAAGCAAGGCTAATTTCAGACTAAAGAAAGCTAAGAATGTGGTTAGCACAAAGGTTTGGACTAAAAATATAAAAAATGGGCTTATGGTATGGGCATAAAAAACTTCTAATATTTCTATATCGTTAGTAATAACTGTCATGTAGTCGCCAGAATTATTTTTTAGAAACTTGTCTAGGGATATTTTTTTGAATTTTTCTAAAACCTTGATACGTAAAATGTGGAGTATCTTAAAGGCTACGTAGTGATTTAAAAGTTGTTCTGCATAGGCTGAAAACCCTTTGATAAAGGCTAGCAAAAAGGCTAAGACAGCCAGCAGGTAAACAGACCAGCCCCTGTTTAAAAAGATTAGGGCTAATAGAAATGTAAAGACAAGAAGACTGATGTGGGCAAGAGAACCGAAAATAGTTGCTTTTATTAGGGGCTTTTTAAGTTCTTTTGTTAAATTTAGTAATTGTTTTAAACTAGCTAGTGATGTCATTATTCTACCTCCCTTGCAAGAAATTTATTTTTTAGACTAGTTTGTTCTTTGGATAGGTTGGCATAAAGATTATTCTTATTAATAAGTTCTATATGGCTACCCTCTTCTAAAATTTTTCCGTCCTTTAGAACATATATCTTGTCGCAGTCTTTAGTAACTTCTAAGTCGTGAGAAATAATAAGTATGATTTTATCCTTGCTGATACTATCAAAGGCAGCTAGGACACATTTTTTGCTATAATCATCAATGTTGGATACAGACTCATCAAGAATATAGATATAGGAATTTTTTAGTATGGCTTTGGCCGCCAAAAGTCTTTGCCTTTGCCCTCCTGAAAGGTTAGCAGCTCCCTCTGCTAATTTATAGTCTAAACCTCCATTTTCTAAGACTAGGTCTTTTAGATTTACTTTTTCTAAAACTTCAAACATTTCATCTTCGCTAATGTTTTCATTAACTGCTAGATGATTACGGATAGTGTCTGCATTAAGATAGCTATCACTTGTAATAAGCGTTATAATTTTTGCTAATTCTTTAAAGTCCACATCTGCCAAATTATAGTCGGCGTATTTTACAAAACCTTTTTGCACCCTTTTTAAGCCCAGTAAAAGTTTTATAAGTGTAGATTTTCCAGAACCACTTTCACCAACAAGGGCAATTTTTTCTGACTTTCTAAAAGTCATATTTATATTTTTTAAGATTTTTTTCTTGTTGTCATAAGCAAAATCGACATTATTAATATTTATATCATAACCGGGAGCAAGTCTGATATTTTTATCTTTTGCATCTTCTTTGTAGTCCAGGAGTTTATAAATGTTTTCTAGTTCGACACTAGCCTTCATAGAAATATGGAATAGTCCGCCCATAGCTCGCAAGGGCTTAAAGCATTCAAAACTGGCAACAATAACAAAGATAATAAAAATAGGATTATCCAAAGTCAAGATGGCAATAATAGACATAATAAAAATAGAAAGATAGGTAATAGCGTCCATTACATTGATAGAATTTAGCTGGTGTTTTAAGAGTTGCATTGTAGACTTGCGATAATTCAAACTAAGTTTATCAACTTCATGGCTGACATTAGCTTCTTTGCCATAAATTTTTGCTACCGTAAAACCCTGCAACCTATCAAAAAATACTTCCGACAAGCTAAGAAAATCTGTAAAAGTTTTTTTATTAGCTTTTTTTGATTTTTTAATAATAATCATAATTGATAGGGGTATTAAGGGATAGAGAATTAGCATGGCAATACTAAGCCAGATACTAATAAAACCGTATATGACCAAAGAAGATATAACTATAAGAGCTGTTGCGAAAACCTGGGGTATAAACTTATTAAAATATAATTCGATACTTACTATGGAAGAAGAATTCATAACCAGCAAGCTACTTGTCGAAACGGCCTCTGTATAGTTTAGGGATAATTTTTCTATCTTGTTATAAATTTCTGTCCGTAACAAGTTGCGAACTTTTTTAGCAATTTCATGGGAAATTTTATTGTCAAAAAACATTGCCAAGTAGTAGACTATAAGGGCAAAAAGGCTTCTTAGTATAAATAGGGTGAGATAAGAAGAATCTGCATTTTTATTTATTAGTTTGAATAATAAGTCTACAAAATTGTAGGTAAGGTATAAAGAAGAAAGGAAAGTTAGAACCTTACAAAAGGCAATGAGATAAACTTCAGTTTTTATATAGAATAGAGCAAGGGCTCTTTTGTCAATTTTCATAGCTCCTCCTTAAGTTTAATTGATAATAATTATCAAATACTATTATATAAGAATATAATAAAAATTTCATGTAAAAATAATAAACTTTTCTAATATTTGCTAAAAAATAATATTTATTCACATAATGTTCATATTTCATAAAATTTTTCCCTGCCTAAGTTAAATATTATATAAAAATCTTATAATAGTATATAATTAAATTGAAAAAGGAGGGAAAAAATGGTAAAAGTTTTATTTGTCTGCCTTGGCAATATATGTCGTTCACCCATGGCAGAAGCGGTATTTAGAAAAATGGTTGAAGAGGAGGGACTTAGCAAGCAGATAGAAATAGATTCAGCAGCAACAAGTTCTTGGGAACATGGCAATCCAGTTCATCAAGGAACAAAAGAAAGGTTGGCAAGAGAAAATATTTCTGTTGCAGGTATGTACTCTCGCACCTTAGAAGATAGAGATTTGGCTAATGACTATATAGTGGCTATGGACGAAAGCAATATAAAAAATATTCAAAAATTTATCGGAAAAAGACCTAGCGGTCAAGTGAAAATGCTACTAGAATATGCAGGACTTAAAAGAGGAATAGCAGACCCTTGGCACACTAAGGACTTTGACAAAACTTATGAAGATGTCCTTTTAGGTTGCAAGGCCCTACTTGAAAAGATAAAAGAAGAATTATAAATATTTTTTATTTTTCTATATAGCTAAGTTAATAATATTAAATTTAAAGTTACAAAATTAAGAAGTTACTTGTTATTTATAAACAAGCTTTTCTTGAAGATGTAACTTTTTATTTACTTATATTTAAAATTTAAGAAAAATTATATATTAGCTTTTTATTTTAATAATTTTAAGATATTTGCTATTTGAATATGGAAAAAATTTATGTGATTTACTTTTAAAATATTATTTTAAATTTATATTTTTTCCAGAAAATATATAATATAATTTTTTGTTTTTAGGCTAGTTTTTAAATTTTATGTTAGGGACTATAGCCGTAAAATTTTTATTTAGCTTTTATCTTGCTTGAAAAAATTATAGCTTAGCTTTTTATTTTAATAATTTTAAGATATTTGAATATGGAAAAAATTTATGTGATTTAATTTTGAAAAGTTTGCTATCTAGTTATAATTTTTTGTATAAATGATTATAATTTCAAAAGTGTTAATTATATGGTACTTATAACATATATTTATTATATTAAAAGTTATAACTATATTAATATATTTAAGTTTAGTTGTATTAGTAAAGTTTACTTTTTGCTTTTAAATTTGATAATATTTATTTTTTGTGGCATAATATAAAAATACATAAATTAAATTATAAAATTCAAAAATATAAGGAGCAAAGATTTTGAATAAAAAAAGTTCTTTTAAAAAACCATTTACAGCCATAGCTTCTTTTTTTGGTATTTATAGGGCTAATGAGGGTGCTATATTTGCTGGAGTTTGTAAAGGAATTGCCAATAGATTTGGCTATAAAGTAGTAAATGTAAGAACCTGTTGGTTCTTTAGTGTAATATTTTCTTTTGCTTTAACTGCTTTCTTTTATTACTTTTTAGCCTACAATTTACCCTTGGAAGATGGCAAGATTGATAATTATAAAAAAAGTGATGATTTTATTGATGTAAATAGTAGAGAAATATAAAAAATGATAGTTGTAAAATTTTACAGCTATTTTTTATTTTTTAGTATTAATAAAAATTTTTTAGATAATAATTTATTTAGGTTCGTAAAAAATTTTAAATAAAAAATAGTGCAGATTTTTTATCCACACTATTTTTATATTAGTATAGTTCTTTTTCTTTGTAATTTAATTTGTCTAAGACTATTCTGTGTATTTCTGGAGTTCTGATACCAGGTTTTATTTCTCCCATAATAGAGTATAAACTATTGTTTATTAGCACAAGTGCATTACCACAATTTGGATTGAAATCTATATCACCTGGACTTGACCAAGTTTCTGTTTTGTGATTATAGAATAATAATTTTTTATTCCAGTTATAGTAGTCAAGTTCTTGGGTGAAATAAAATTTTCTAAATTCTTGTTTTTCTTCTCCTCTTAAGTGGCTAAGTTTATAGTTTGCTTCATCCCATCTTTCTTTTGCAAAACCACCTACTACTACCAAGGTGTCGTCATCAATTTTGGTGTAGCCAGCAGCGATAACTGAAATTTTCTCTCCGTCGATTTCAACATCTCCTATAGTTGTCCAAATTTTCTTTTTGATGTTGTACTTGTAGCCTTCTGTATAGGCTGTTTGATTAGCACCACCGAATACTACTATTTCGTCTCCGAAGATAGCTGATACTGAATGTTCTCTACCAGAAGCTGGGAATGATGGTAGTTCAATATTTTCTTTTGTAAAGATATTAAAGGAGAAAAATCTATTTGTATATTCTCCGTCTATGCAACCCAAACCGTAGTAGATGATACCGCCTTGAATGTGGGCAATACCTCTCTCTATGTTAAAAGGTAGATTTACATATTCTTGGAGGTGAAGCTTGTTGTTGATAACATTTATTTTTAAAATTCTATTACCACCAACATAGAAAATAATATTGTTATATTCAACGGTAGAGCCGTAGGCTACTGGTCTTTCAAATTCTGTTTTGTCAATAATATGAAATGAATTTTCTATGGGTCTTATAAGGTATAGGAATTTATGGATTACCCTATCTCCGCCATCCAATACTGACTTGTAAGGGAAGTTTTCTCCGCCACCCAAAATAATTTTATTGTCTATAATGCCACACAGCATATTGGCAACACCAATATTTTTTTCATAACCCTGTGGGGCAGGGAGTTCTCCCACCTTAAAACTTTTTATTATATTAACCATTTACATAAATCTCCTTAGACTTCTATCTTTGGTAGTCTGCTTCTTCATCGACAAAGATGTGTAGGTTGGCATGTTGTTTTAAAACTGTACATGGTATAGAGGTAGAAACTTCTAAGTTAGATAATAATTCTTTTATAGCTTGTTTTTTATTTTTTCCGAATGCAAGTAGTATAATCATTTTTGCTTTCATAATGTCATTTATGCCCATAGTTACAGCTTGTTTTGGTACAAGGTCTATATTGTTGTCGAAAAATCTTGAATTTGCTAAAATTGTTTCTTCTTTTAAATCCACAAGATGGACACCGATATCAAAAGGAGTATTGGGTTCATTAAAACCGATATGACCGTTACTTCCCACACCCAATACTTGTATATCTATAATGCTATTATCTAAGAGATTTTGGTAATTTGCAATAGCTTTTTCTAAATTTTCTGCACTTGCGTCAGGGACATGAGTATTTTCTTTTTTTATATCAATATGGTCGAATAAGTTAGCTTCCATAAACTTGTGGTAAGATTCTGGATGTTCATAAGAGATGCCTACATATTCATCTAGGTTAAATGATTTTACATCTTTATAAGAAAAACCGCCCTTATTATAATCTTCTATCATTGCCTTGTATAAGTCTCTGGGTGTATCACCCGTAGCAAGTCCTAGAGTTACGTTTGAACTTAAGTTTTTTTTCATTAGTTCAAAGGCAGCCATAGAAGCCTCTTTTTTTGTTTTATATACATTATATTGCATATTATTTCTCCTTATTAATAAAATTTATTTTTATATGTAACTTTCCCTCTTGCAAAGGTAGTTATTACTTCATAATCATTTGAAATTATTGTAAGGTCTGCATCGTAACCTACTTTTATTTTACCCTTTCTATCTCCGATACCTAGAAGGTTGGCTGGATTTTTGGTGCAGGCATTAATTGCGTATGTGATAGGAACTAATGCTTCTTCTACAACGACTTTTAAACTTTTTATGATGCTTGCAGTTGAGCCTGCTAGTCTACCGTCCTCACGAGTGGCACTACCGTCTTTATGCACGATAACTTTTTCGCCACCAAAAATATATTCTCCAGCACCCAAACCTTTAGCACTCATAGAGTCGCTTATTAAGATGCTACGTTCTTTTCCTTTGGCATTGAAGAAGATACTTATTGCTTCTGGTGTAGAGTGGATACCATCGCATATTAATTCTCCGTAGCTGTCATCTGAAAAATAGGCGTAACCTACTTGTCCCGGGTCTCTGTGGTGGAAACCTGTCATACCGTTATAAACATGAGTTTGTGAGTTGGCTCCATTTGCAAAGGCTAGGGCAGTTTGTTTGTAGTTTGCAGATGAATGCCCCATGCTAACTTTTATACCTTGAGCGGCAAGATACTTAGTTAGTTTGTAGTCAGGGTCTAGGTCGCAGGCTATGGTAATTAAGCGAATATTGTTCTTACTAGCTGCTTGAAATCTTTTAAATTGGTCTACACTAGGTTTGGCTAAACAAGATAGGGGTTGAGCACCACGTTTTTCAACATCTAGGTAGGGACCTTCAAAGTGGATACCCAATATTTCAGCTCCCTCATAATCTTCAGCCATAAGTTCGGCTACATTTTTCACAGCCTTAGTTAAAACTTCTTCTGTTTGTGTTATGGTTGTTGGACAAAATGCTGTAACGCCCTCTTCACCAATATTCTTTGCCCACTTGCTAAGCCCTTCTTTGTCGGCGTCATTTGTATCGAAACCGTAAGCTCCGTGTGTGTGTATATCTATGAAACCGGGCAAGATTCTATTTGCTCCAAAGTCATAATCTACACTTTTATTTTCATCGTATTCAAAGATAGAAGTTATTTTTCCGTCTATAATTTCTATGATTAGTGGTAAAAATTGACCAGATAGCCAAACTTTTCTACTTTTTATTAGCATATTTTTCCCTCATTTCCTTATCTATAATTAAAGCCCGAGAATTTCTCAGGCTTCAATCATATTATTTTTAGTAGGCTTTAAATTATATTTAACCTGAATATATTATAGGTTATAGTCTTCTACCAGTTTTCTTAGTTCTGGTAATTTTTCTGTGTCAAATTCTTTCATAGGTTTTTTGCAGTGTCCTGCATTTACACCCTTGATTTTTAGAATTTCTTTTAGAGTTTGATAAAGTCCTAGTTCAAGAACTTTTTCGATAAGGTCATTTGCTTTGTGTTGTAATTGGTAAGCTTCTTCAAGCTTACCTTCTTTAGCAAGGTGGAATATTTTTTTACTTAAGGCTCCTTGTACGTTAAATGTAGAACCGATAGCTCCGTCTACACCACTTACTGCGGCTTGAACAAGCATTTCATCAAATCCTGACCAAACTAACTTATCAGGGAATCTCTTTCTGAAACGTTCTAATTGGTAGAAGTCAGCGGCAGTGTATTTAACACCGATAACTTTTTCATTGTCTAATAATTCTGCAAATTGGTCTAAACTAATTTTAACACCAGTTAAGAATGGAATATAATACAGAATCATTGTGTTGTCTGTTGCATTAATTATTGTTTGGTAGTAGTGTTTTATTTCTTCGAATGAAAGTTGGTAGTAGAATGGAGTTACAGCTGATAGTGAGTCGTAACCCAATTCAGTTGTGAATTTAGCTAGTTCAACAGCTTCATTCAAATCAAGAGAGCCAACTTGAGCTATTAGTTTAATTTTATCTCCAGCCTCTTCTTTTGTGATTTCAAAAATACGTTTTTTAGTAGCGGTATTTAGTAAAAAATTTTCCCCACTACTTCCGTTTACATATAAACCATCAACTTTATTTACGTTGATATTGTAATTTATTACTTCTCTTAGTCCATCTTCTAATAGATTTCCCTCCTTATCAAATGGGACTAATAATGCAGAATAAACACCTTTTAAGTCTTTCATGAACAATCTCCTTATTTTTTAGAATTTAACACATTAAATTATTTTCATTTATATTGTATACTTTTTTTAATCTTATGTCAAGAACAAATACGCTATCATTCTTTATTTTATAGAAAATAATACTAGCATAAATTTTTATTTTTGTGTATAATGATATTAAAATAACATATTAAATTTTAAGGAGGAAATTATGTATTTAGCTGTTGATGTTGGAGGAACAACTATTAAATTCGCAGTAGTAGATAAAGAAAAAAATATAATTTATAGACAAGTTGCAGATACTCCTGACAATGTGGAGAAAAAAATTACAGATCTTATAGTAGAAATTTCTAAGGAAATTAGAGGAAAATATTCTTTTGAAAAAGTTGGTATCTCATCAGCGGGTGTAATAGATACACTAAGGAAAAAAGTTATTTCTGCTACTCCTACTATAAAAAATTATATCGGAACTGATTTTGAAAAGGAAATCGGAGAAAAATTAGACCTAGAAATTTTTGTAGATAATGATGTTAATTGTGCCTTGCGAGGAGAATTAATTAATGGTGCGGCCTGCGGTTTAGAAGAAGTATTTTGCGTAGCCTTGGGAACAGGTATAGGCGGAGCCTACTATGCTAAAGAAATTTTGACTGGTTCTAATTTTGGAGCTGGCGAAGTAGGACGAAGTCTTTATGACCCTAAAACTAAAACTACTTATGAACAGCGAGCTTCTACCATAGCCTTGGCTAATAAAATAAAAGCAGAATATGACGAAAACTTAAGTGTTAAAGATTTCTTTGTTGAATGTAGAAATGAAAATAAAGACTGTCTTAGAATACTTGATGAGTGGCTAGAAGAATTAGCACTAGGCTTGGTTAATATTTTATTTATACTAGATCCGAAATATGTGGTTATAGGTGGTGCAATATCTAAGCAGGGAGAATATATTATCAATCTTATAGAAAGAAAAGTAAGAGAGATTAATTCTATAAAAACAAATAAAACTAAATTTTTAGTAGCACAGCTAGATAATGATGCAGCTCTTTATGGAGCTATAAGTCCATTTTTTAATTAGGAGTTTTTATGTTTTTAGAAGATTACAAGGGATCTTATCCCAGACCAGATGATTTTGATACTTATTGGGACGAGCAACTAAAATTTATTGAAAGTATACCATTAAAATATAATTTAGAGAGGGCAGAAGAATATAATTTTTCTGATATAGAGTATTTTCATCTAACTTTTGAAAGTTTTGACGGTGCTAGCATATATTCCAAGTTAATAAAACCAAAAACTTCTAAAAAGTTACCAGCCCTATTTTATTTCCACGGTTATCCAGGTTGCAGCAGAAATTGGTTTAAAAAAAGTGCTTTTTGTTCTTTAGGCTATGTAGCTTTTGCTATGGATTTTCGCGGTCAAGGAGGGAGGAGTGAAGATATTGGAGGAATTAAGGGCACAACAGTAGCAGGCCATATAGTAGCAGGTTTAGATGATAGCCTAGATAATATGCTTTATCGTAAAAATATTTTAGATGTGTGTTTACTTGTTAGGATAGCTAAAGACTTAGATTTTATTGATGAAAATAATATAAATTGTGCTGGTGGTTCTCAAGGTGGAGCTTTTTCTGCGATTTGTGCAGGCTTAAATCCTGATATAAAAAAATGTATTATTCAATATCCTTTCTTGTCAGATATGAAAAAAGTATATGACATGGATTTAGACTTGCTAGCCTACGAAGGTTTACGCTATTATGCTCGTTGGTTCAACAACACTGGCGAGCATGACGAAAAATTTTTCAAAAGACTAGCCTACATAGATACGAAAAATTTTGCTCCTAGGATAAAAGCAGATGTTCTTTTTGCAGGAAGCAAAATAGATTTAGTTTGTCCTATACCTACCCAATATGCAGTTTATAATAATATCAAGAGTAAGAAAAAAATGATTTTATATAAAAAATTTGCCCATGAGAGAATGCCAGATTTTAATGACAAAATGCTAGAATTTTTATTGGCAAACAATAAAGGGGTGTAAAATGGAATTACAATACAAAAGAGAATTTACTTATAACAAAACAAATATTTTAGAGGGGCATCCTAGTGCTGACTGTTACGGACTTAGTTTTTTAGCAGGAGATAATTCTAATATCTATGCAGACTTATTCCTTCCTAAAGGAGAAGTAAAGGCGGTAGTTTTAGAAGTTGCTGACTACAAGATATCACCTAAAGATTACCTAAACTTGAGTAGATACGCCCTACATGGTTACGCCGTATGTTCTTTACACGTTAGGGGTCAAATCGGAAAAAGTAGCAATGAACAAAGCTGGTCTATCTATGCACCTTTTTTAGAAAATGATTATTTCTTAAATCTTTATCAAGATACTTTAGACCTAGTAAGTATTTTAGAAAAAGAATTTTCTTCAAAAAAAATATACGGCTTTGGAGTAGGTCAGGGTGCTGCATGTCTAGCTGTTGCAAGTGCAGTTAGTAAAAAAATAGATAAATTATTTATCGCTAATATCGATAACTGTGATTTTGAAACTATTGTAGTTGAAGATAAGGATACAGGCTATTACGAACCCCTAAGAAATTATCTACGCTACAACATTGAAAAAGAAGATGAAATGTTCAAGTCTTTAGAAAAAATAGATGTTCTAAGCTATGTAAAAGATATAGAAGCGGAAGTTTATTACGGACAGTCTGGTTTAAATCCAGTAACTCCACTAGCTTGTCAAAATAAATTTTTTGATATGCTGGCAAGTAAAAAAGAAATTAAAAAATATCGCAAGTTTGAAAAAGAAGTTTTACAAGAACACTTTTTTGATGAGTATGTGCTTAGAAATTTAGCCCAAGATTAAAAATATAGATAGAAAAAAGCAGAGTAAATTTTACTCTGCTTTTTTTATTCTTCTTCACCCTCTTCAAATTGTGAATTATAAAGTTCGGCATAAAAACCATTTTGTTCAATCAGTTCATCGTGGTTACCTTGTTCGATAATATTACCCTCACGCATAACCAGTATTAAGTCTGCATTTTTAATGGTTGAAAGTCTGTGGGCTATAACGAAAGATGTACGTCCCTTCATCAATGTATCCATGGCATTTTGAATTATTTGTTCTGTACGAGTGTCCACAGATGATGTAGCTTCATCAAGTATTAGAAGTGGTGAATTTTTTAGTAGGGATCTGGCAATAGTTATTAGCTGTCTTTGTCCTACTGAAAGGCTATTAGCATCGTTTAGGATAGTGTCATAACCATTGGGTAAAGTTTTGATATAGTGATGAACGCCGACTGCTTTTGTAGCTTTTTTAACATCTTCATCAGAAATATTTTTTTGGTTATAAACCAGGTTATCACGGACACTTCCTTCAAATAACCAAGTGTCTTGAAGAACCATAGAAAAAGCGTCGTGGATTTCAGCCCTGCTCATATTTTTAATATCGACACCGTCTATTTCTATTGCCCCCTTATTAATTTCATAGAATTTCATTAATAGGTTTACTATGGTAGTTTTACCAGCTCCAGTTGGACCGACTATGGCAATTTTTTGCCCGGCATTTGCTTTTGCTGTGAAATTATGAATTATTGTTTTTTCCTCGCTATAACCGAATGAAACATTTTTAAATTCTACATTTCCTTTGATATGGTCTAATTGACGTTTTTTGTCGCTGTCATCTTGCATATCTTTTTCTTCTAAAAATTCAAAGATACGTCCCATGGCTGCACTGGCAGATTGCATTTGTGTTCCTGCTTGGGCAAGTTGTGATAGGGGTTGTGAAAAAATACGCACATAGGTCATAAAGGCTACGATATGGCCTATTGTAATTTTTCCGTCAATAACCAAGATTGCTCCCACCACACAGACCATAACATAACCAAAGTTACCTATAAATATCATCATAGGCATCATGATACCAGATATAAATTGAGATTTCCATATAGTTTTATGGAGTTTACTATTCAGTTTATTAAATTCATTGCTACTTTGATTTATAGCGTTGTAGCTAGTTACAACATTATGACCAGAATAAATTTCTTCTATATAACCATTTACTAGGGCTAGGTTAGTTTGCTGTTTTTTAAAGATTTTTTGCGATGAAATCATAATTATTACAGATAAGGCAAAACCGATAAAAACAGAACCTATTGCAGTCATAGCCATAGTAAAATTAGTTTTAATCATCATAAATACTGCACCCAAAATTAGTATTGTTGATGAAATAATTGGCGATAAACTTTGATTTAAAGACTGGCTAGCCGTATCAACATCATTGGTAACACGAGATAGGGTATCTCCTTGTGAATGTGAATCAAAGTATTTTAGGGGTAGACTATTTATTTTTTTCGAGATAAGTTTACGAAGTCTATTACTAAATTTTTGGACAATGGTTGCAATTATAAAACTTTGAGCATAGCCTGCAAGTGCCGATATTGAATAGAGAATTGTTAAAAATATGGCTATATTTACAACTTTGTCTATATCAATATTAGAAAAAGTTCCGTCGCTGTTAATTTTTATTCCCTCTACTATAAGATTGGTAATTTCTTTTAATTTTTCGGGGCCAATTACTGTCGTAATGGCAGAAACAATAGCTAAAATAATAGCGACAATAAATCCTAATTGGAAGCCTTGCGTATGGTTTTTTAATTTTCCAAAGAAAGAAGTATTATTTTTTTTCATGTTCTAATTCCTCCTTAGATAATTGAGAGTAGGCAATTTCTTGGTAGACCTTGTTAGTTTTTAATAGTTCTTCATGAGTGCCACGACCAACGACTCTACCTTCTTCTAAAACAATAATTAAATCGGCATCAATAATAGTAGAAATTCTTTGTGCAACTATTAATTTTGTTGTATCTTTTGTTTTTTCTTTGAGTTGTTCACGCAGAATTTTATCTGTTTTATAGTCGAGTGCTGAGAATGAATCATCAAAAATTAAAATTTCCGGTTTTCTTGCCAAGGCACGAGCTATAGCCAAACGTTGACGTTGACCCCCTGAAAAATTAGTTCCACCCTGAGCAACGTGGGCATTCAAACCATCTTCTTTAGCTTCAACAAAGTTTTTACTCTGGGCTAATTCAAGGGTTGCCCAAATAGCCTCATCACTTAGATTTTCTTGCTTACTAGTTCCCATTTGTATATTAGATTTTACACTACCACTAAATAGGACTGCTTTTTGTGGTATATATCCTATTATGTTGTGTAAATCTTCTTTTGAATAATTTTTAATATCATTGCCATTAATTTTTATTTGACCACTCGTTGCGTCATAAAATCTTGGAACAAGATTAATCAAGGTTGATTTACCAGAACCAGTAGAACCTATAAAGGCAACAGTTTGACTTTTTTCGGCTCTAAAAGATACATTTTCAAGGACAGCTTCTGAACTTTCAGAATATCTGAAGCTAACATTATTAAATTCTACAGTAGCCTTTTCTTGAGAATGTTTTTGTGTATTTTTGTTAAATTTAATAGAACTTGTAGTTTCCAAAACTTCATTAATTCTTTTGGCAGAAACTATGGCTCTTGGTAAAATCATAAAGACTACCAGCATAAGCATAAAACCTATTACTACCAACATGGCATAAGATGAGAATACTATCATATCAGAAAATATTGCTAGTTTTTCACGCATGGCAGGTTCTATCTTGCTAGGGTCTTGGGGTATCTTAATGTCATTTATTAAGAAAGCACCAATCCAATATATAGCTAAAGTTAAACCGCTAGATATTGATAACATTACGGGGTTCATAACAGATAAAATTCTAGTAACAAATAAGTTTAGTCTTGTAACATCATCATTAGTTTTTTGGAATTTTTCTTCTTGATAACCTTCGGCATTATAGGCACGAACAACACGGATACCAGTTAATGATTCTCTAGTGATTAAGTTTAAGTTGTCTGTCATCTTTTGAATAATTCTTTGCTTAGGAAAGACTAAAGTTAGTAAGATGGCAATAACAAAAACTAGAAAAGCAACTGCAACGGCTGTTGCCCACATCCATTCAACAACACCCTTGCCAGCTATTTTAGTCATAGCCCAAATAGCCATGATAGGACCTTTTGTTACAACCTGCAAACCTATTGTTATTAAAATTTGAATTTGAGTAATATCATTTGTAGACCTTGTTAGTAAACTAGGAATACCGAATTTTTTAATTTCTGTTTCTGAATAGTCTAGTATATTATGAAATATTTCTGAGCGTATTCTGCTTGTAAATGAAGCGGCAACTCTTGATGAGAAAAATCCTACTACAACAGAAGCTATAAAACTTAATAAAGAATAGTAGAGCATTTTCATTCCTGGACTGTGAATACTAAATGAAAAAATATCATTTGCACTTGTGCCAGGAGTACCCAGTAGGGTTGTTATCTCTGACATAAATGCTGGTATTTCCAATTCTAACCAAACATTAGCACAAACAAAAGCTACCGATATTAGAACAAATAGTAGTTCTGTTTTTGTCAATTTTTTTAATAATTTAAACATCGCTGTTCTCCTCTTTTAAAATATTTTCAGCTAATTGTTTTAAAACTTTTTTTGTAATTAGCCAATCATCTTTTGAAATATCTTTACCCAATACGCTATGAACATCGGCTGTAAATAGAAGTAGGTTAGGTATTTTATTTTCTGCATAGCTTGTCAAGACAACTTGCTTATAACGTTTATCTTTTTTTGATGGAATAATTTCTATAAAATTATTTTTTTCCATACGTTTAAGTAAGTTGCTAGTTACTGACTTTGTCATATCGAATTTTTTTTCTATATCCTTAACAAAAATTTTTTTGTCCTTATTTTTGTATAGATAATAAAGTACTTTTCCCTGAGGTCCTGCCAAATTTTCCACGTCATATAACTTGGCTTTTTTTGTACAGTACTTTTCAAGGTCATTTAATAATTTTTTTATGTTAGATAAATTATTTTCCATAATATCCTCCAAAATAGTTAGCGTGGAAACTATTTTACTACTAATAATTTTTCTTGTCAATATAAAAGTTTTCATGAGAACTAATTTTTAATAAATTAAAATTTAAAAAAGCAATATTACAAAAATTAGTAATATAAAAAAGTATTGATTAGTTTTTCTAATCAATACTTTTGTTTTTTATAATTTGGTATTTTTATATCTCTTACATCTATTTTACCTGTAACTACATCAGATATTAGGCTTTTTTTTAGCTCCTCAAGGTAGGTGATTTGGTTTGTTGTTTTTGAAATTATTTCATCTAATTTTTTGTATGTTGTTTTTACTTTATTTATTATATATACTTGTCTATCAATGTTTGGGTATTTAAAATATATATTTCTAATTTCACTTAAATCAAAATCCCATTGACCTACTCTTATTCCTTTTGAATATTTTGCAAATTCATCTATATAATTTCTACATCTAATAGATAAATGAAAAAAATCTGGTAAAATATCTTTACTAGTAAATTCAAATACAAAATAGGCTGGGCTTACTACTCCTTTTAACTTTGAAATACCATATGAACCTTGCCAAGCTTTCATTTTATTCATTACAAAATCATTTTTAAAAACAACTTTATAATTAGATAAATCTTCAGGTATTACATTATGATTTTCATCTTCATAATCTAAATTTCTTAAGACTATCCCCTTATCTCTAACTACAGAAAGTAAATCTAAATCCCCCACATTTTGTGATTTTTTTATACTTTTTATTTTTAAAATGTTTTTTAAACTAATTAAATTACAATTTTTTTCATTTTTCATCAAGTAGCTTAAAAAATTTTTTCTATACTCCCCCAACCTCTCAACTTTCCTTTTCTCCAACCCCACCAACCTATCAATCTCCCCTATCTTCCAATCAAGAAAGTTTGCTATTTGGCTTTGTTCTTTATATGAAGGACTGGGAACTACCATATTTAAAAGTTCATTTTTCCCTATAGTCTCTCTAACACCATTTCCCAATTTATTAAAAACTTCTTCTATGTATAATCTATAAAACCAATAATAGTAGTACTTAGGAAAATTTTTATTTTTATCACTAGTAAACCTAATATATGCTGGACTCATTATACCTTTTTCATGAACAATACCTACTCTACTTGTTTTAACATTATTTAAATCAATTAATTTAAAAACTAAATCATCTTTATTAAATAACTGATATGTTTCATAGTTTTTAGGAGATAGTCCTATTGGATTTTCAATATCATTATTTATAACACCATTTAAAGTTAAAGATAGAACATTTTTTTCTATATTATTCTTATTTAATTCTTTTCTATACTTAAAAATATTCCTATTTTTTAATATCTCCCAATGTTCTGGCACTTCTTTTAACCAGGGCAGTTTTATTTCTTTGTATTTCTCATACTTTTTCATCTATTCTCCTGTTTTATTTTGCTTACTTATTTTTGTTTTTATTTTTTCTATATAATATTTTGCTAGGTTTTATTATAGCATACTATATTTTCTCTTACCATATGAAAAAAATAATATTCACTATAAATTATTCTTGTTGTTCTTTGCCTCCTTACTAATTATTATATAGATAATAAAAAAACACTCCAGAAATTAGATTTTTTTCTAACTTCTGGAGTGAAATTTAGATATTAAATTATAGAATTTTTTATTTTTTCTTTAATTTTTCTATAAGCTAGTACAATTAAATTCATAATTATACTAGAAAATACTATTGGCATATATACTGATAAAAATGATATACCTACTTCTTGACCTTTAATCATACCCAAATATATTCCAGCAGCTAGGAGTATAATAGCTACTGCATTTACAATCAGAGGAGATAACCACAATTTTTTAAATGCAACATTAAGCATGTGTGTTACAAACCATGAACCGAGTATATACCATTTGCTGTATGTGTACCAATAAGCCATAAGATAAAGTATAGTCATTATAGCTCTGCCACAAATCTTTTAGCTATTTCTAAAGGACGAGTTATTGCTCCGCCAACCACAACGCAGTGAGCACCTGCATCTAGGGCAGCTCTTAACTCTTTTGGTTCATGTATTTTTCCTTCAGCTATAATCGGTATATTAACATTTGTTTTAATACTAGCTAGAAAATCTGGGTCGAATTTTTTAGAATCAGCTGTGTAAGGAGTGTAGCCATTCATAGTTGTACCTACACAATCAACACCAGCTTTTTCTGCATTAATAGCTTCTTCCAAATTAGAAATATCAGCCATAAGAACTAGGTCTGGATATTTTGTTTTGATTTCTTTTATAAATTCATTAACAGTTTTTCCATCGCCACGTTGTCTAAGAGTACAATCTAGCGCTATTATATCAGAACCTGCTTCAACAAGAGCGTCTACTTCTTCCATAGTAGCAGTAATGTACGAGTCGTAGCCTGGATATGATTTTTTTATAATCCCTATAACAGGTAGCTTAACATAGTTTTTAATTTGAACAATATCTACTATTCCTTGGGCACGTATAGCTATGGCACCAGCTTCTTTTGCTGCTTGAGCCATAAGCATCATAACGCCACCTTCTTTTCTGTATAGAGGTTCTCCTTCTAATGCTTGGCAAGAAACTATTAATCCACCTTTTAAGTAGTCGAATAATTGTTCTTTTTTCATATTTTATCCTTTCACCGCTCCTAATGTAACACCTTGAGTAAAGTAATTTTGGAAACAAATAAATACTATAATCATAGGTAAAGAAGCTAGGGTAGCTCCTGCCATTAGTAGTCCGTAGTCGTTTGAAAATTCTTGACCTTGTGCTAAGGCTGCAAGTCCAAGAGGTAGGGTAGACATTTCTGGTGTGTTAGAGAAGATTAATTGTGAGAAGTAATCGTTCCAACTAGAAATGAATGTAAATATTGCTAAGGCTCCAATACCAGGTTTGATAATTGGTAGGGCTATATTAGTAAATGTTCTTAATTCACCACAACCATCTATTCTTGCTGATTCAAGTAATTCTTTCGGTATTGATTGAGAGAATTGACGCATTAGGAATACCCCAAACGGCCAACCAACTGCTGGTAAAATTAGAGCATAGTATGTGTTCATCAGACCAAATTCAGTAATTAAGTTTAATAAAGGAATTAATATTACTTGTTTTGGTAGTGCCATAGCGGCAACAAAAATCATGAATATAATCTTAACTCCAGGAAATTCTTTTTTAGCTAAAGCATATCCTGCTAGTGCAGAAGTAGCACATACTAGAAAAGTAGTTGCTATTGATACAAAAACTGAGTTAAAGAACCAACGTAGAGTTAGTGGTGTGAAAAGTTTTGTATAGTTATCAAGTATAGGCTTGCTAGGCCACCATTCTGGCGGAATAGATATTGCAACATCTTGAAGTTTAAATGAACCTGATGCTATCCAGTAGAATGGGAATATGAAGAATACTGTCAAGCCTAGTAATATAATCATTGATACTATTTTAAAAATACTTATTTTCTCTTTCATTATTTTCCCTCCTAATCGTTATCTGTTGATAGGAATTTGAATTGTAAGATAGATATAATTCCTATGACAATCGCTAAAATAATACCCATTGCAGAAGCAATACCATGGTCACCATTTTTGATTGCTGCTTCATAAACTAGGTACATGATTGTACTTGTTCCGTAGTTTGGACCACCAGCTGTTAAAAGTTGGATGAGTGCGAAACATTGGAAAGAGTTTATTGTAGTAACAACTACTATATAAAGTGTTGTTGGCATAATAAGTGGCCAAGTTATTTTTCTAAATACTTGCCATTTAGTAGCACCATCAATTTCAGCTGCTTCTAATAATTCTTTTGGCACGTTACCCAATGCTGCAACATAAAGTATGATTGGTTGACCCAAAGAAGTAGTTATCAGTATAGTGATAATTGCATATAGGGCTGTATTGGGATTCCCTAGCCAGTCAACATTTTTACTTATAATACCTGCTGAGCTAAATAGGTAGTTTAAAATACCGTATTGTGGGTGATAAATCCATGCCCAAACTACCGTAACAGAAACTACAGAAGAGATAGCTGGTATATAGAATACACCACGGAAGAATGACCTTACAGTTGCGTGTTTATTATATATTGTTACCGCAACAAAAATCGAAACTAATACTACGATAGGAACTGCCACTGCAGTTATTATGACAGTATTAACTAAAGATTTCATAAAAGGTTCGTGAATAGTAGCCCCATTACTACTAAAAAGTAAGTCTGCATATTGTTTAAATCCTACGAAAACAGGATTTCGTTTAGAGAAACTGAATAGTGATAACTCAAGACCACGAATCATAGGAACTAAAACGAATGTAATAAAGAAAATACAAACAGGTAGGATGAACAAGTATGCACTATAATCTATGCGTTTTTTATTTACTGTTGCTTTTTTCATGTTGTCTCCTTTAAATTTTTAAAATTAGTTTTAATTACTTTTCTAAAAGAATAGACAATTCTGTATCTACATCGAAGAAATGAGCTCTATTCATGTCAAGAGCAAATTTTATTTCATCTCCCATTTTAATATTTTGTCTAGAATGGACTATTGCTTTTATGTCTTCCCCGTTAATTTCAGTATGAACAATATATTCAGAACCCAACAATTCAGCAACTATTACTTTTGAAGTTATTGTTGCATGGCTGTAAGTTTCTAAAACTAGGGGGTCATTAGAAATATTTTCTGGTCTAATACCTAAAACAACTTCTTTTCCTTCATAACCTTTTTCTATTAACTTATTACGCATAGCTTCAGGTATTTCAATAGCGGTCTTCCCCTTAGTTATAAAGTTACCTTCTGATATTTTACCGTGTAGGAAGTTCATTGTAGGTGCCCCGATAAATCCAGCAACGAAAAGATTTTCTGGTTCGTCATAGATTTCTTTTGGTTTACCTATTTGTTGAATGATCCCTTTTTTCATAACAACAATTCTGTCTGCCATTGTCATAGCTTCTGTTTGGTCGTGAGTTACATAGATAGTAGTAGCTCCAAGCGAGTTGTGAATTTTAATTATTTCAGCACGCATGTTTGAACGTAGTTTAGCATCCAGATTTGATAGTGGTTCGTCCATTAAGAATACTTTTGGAGAACGAACGATAGCACGCCCTAGAGCAACCCTTTGACGTTGTCCACCTGATAAAGCCTTAGGTTTTCTGTCAAGTAACTCTTCAAGCCCTAAAATTTTAGCGGCTTCTTCAACCTTAGCTTTTATTTCATCTTTAGGAACTTTTCTAAGTTTCAAAGCGAAAGCCATATTTTCAAAAACTGTCATGTGAGGATAAAGAGCGTAAGATTGGAATACCATGGCTATATCACGGTCTTTTGGTTCCACATTATTTACCAATTTGTCCCCTATGTAGAATTCTCCTTCAGAAATATCTTCTAAACCTGCAATCATACGTAGAGTAGTAGATTTACCACATCCAGAAGGACCTACAAAAACTATAAATTCTTTGTCTGCTACTTCCAGATTAAAATCTGTAACAGCAACAAAGCCGTTGTCATATTTCTTATAAATATTTTTTAAAGAAAGATTTACCATAAAAACCTCCGATAATTATAAAATAGATTATTTAATGTGTTAAATTTATAATACCATGTTATAGGCATTTTGTAAAGCGTTTTATTTGTGATTTTTAAAATTTTAAAAAGCCGTATTAAGGTTATGGTAGAGATTTATAAAAAGATATTATTTTTTGCATATAAAATATTAAGAAGTAATTTAATATGTTAAATTACTCCTTATTTTTTTATGTATTTTTTAGTTATTTATAAAATTTTTTATATTGCTTATAAGATAAAAATTTAATTAATATTAAATTCATTATAATTATGACTGATAAAAAATATTTTTATTTTAAAAATTTTAACGCTAATTATTTTATTTTTAAAAATATTTGTAGATATTTAATTGTAATATAAAAATTCGCAGCAAATAAATTTAAAATAAATTAGTTTATAAAAAAACAGAAACTCAAATTTGAGTTTCTGTTTAATTTAAACTATTTTGCTTCTTCAATAGTTTTGTTAGCGTCATTAACGAACTTGTCTAATCCTGCTTTAGGAGTAGAAGTTCCGTTAAGTACACCTTGAACCATATTGAACCATAGCGGACGCATTTTAGCAAATCCAGGTATAGTGTTGTAGTATGGACCAAATTGTGGTGTTAGGCTTTCAGCAAATTTAAGTTCTTCTGAATCGTAAAGACCAGTTTCACCAACTTTGGCTGAGAAGTTACCAGAAGCTAATAGAGTACGTTTACCCCAATCCTTATCATTAACCATGAAGTCTACGAATTTTTTAGCTGCTTCTGCTCTGTTTGCATCTCCATTATCGAAGATAGCAGGACCAGCAACTAGGTATTCATAAGTAGCTTTTCCGCTGTTGTTAGGGAATGGTAAGAATTTAAAGTTAAATCCAGATGCATGCGATGATGATATCCCTGGTGAGAATAGGATAGTAGAAGCTGCTTGTCCAGATTTGAACGCTTCTAATGCGTCTTTAGCTTCAAGGGCAACACCTTGTCCTAAAAGACCTTCATCATAAGCTTTTTTAACCCACTCAAGCCCTTTAACACCTTTTTCATCGTTGATAGTGTATTTAGTTACATCTTTATCTGTAATCCAAGAACCGTAAAGGTTAGATACGAATGCACGTGGGCCTTGGTCGCCTGCTGCTGATTTAGTGTAGAATAAAGCAGGAGTTATACTTGGGTCTTTTTCCTTAACAGCTTTTAAGAATTTTTCGTATTCTTCAACTGTCCAGTTACGTCCTTCTTTTTTAAGCGGTAATAAATCAGTAACACCTAATTTATCTGTAAGGTCAAGGTTAACACCCATTAAGAATGGAGCAACACCTTGTGGATATAGGTACACTTTGTCTTTGTAGCTAGATGCATTTACTGCAGCTGGAGCTAATTTAGACTTGTCAATATTATCGAATGGCACCAATAAATCTTTTGCTGCCCAAGCAATTACACGCCCAGGAGCGTCATATATGACATCTGGAGCTGTTTTTGATTGGATAGCTGTTTCGATTTTAGCTGGTCCATCAGTAAACTCAATTTTTTGATAGTTTACTTTAATATTTGGATATTTAGCTTCAAAAGCTTTGATTAATGCTGCGTCATATTCCTCTGTTGTTTTAAATTCACTGTCTTTTGTGAATTGAGGGAAGTTCCAGTATGTAATCTCAACTTTTGCATTAGGGTCAGCGGCTTTTTTATCATCTTTTTTTCCACCTACACACCCTGTAAGTAATACAGCTGAAGCAGCAGCTGCAGAAATAATTTTTAAAAATTTTTTACTCATAAACTGAGCCCCCTTTAGATATATTAAGATAAAAATTATTGCACTTAACGTGTTAAATCTATAATAGCACATTATTCAAAAAATGTAAAGCGTTTTTAATAATATTTTTTAATTGAATTACTAATTTTTAATTATTTATATTTTTTTATGAAAGCGTGAAAAAAAGTATTAGAAATTTCCTTTACAAATATATCCTAAAATGATAATATTATATTGATTATTTATAGGTGTTTACTATACGTTCGGTGGTGATATAATGAAAAAATATGAAAAAATTATTAATAATATAATTTTAAAAATAGAAAGTGGCATCTTCAAAGAGGGTGAACAAATATATACAGAAAAAGAAATAAAAGATATTTATAATGTTAGTAGCACAACTGCGGTTAGGGTTTTAAATGACTTAGTAAGCAGCGGTTATATTTATAGGGTTCAGGGCAGGGGAAGTTTTGTTTGTAAAACCCTGGTAAATAAAAAAATATATTTTACAGAAAATAATAATTTTAAATATTATTTCAATCCAAAAAATATAGAAAAATCTAAGGTTCTTTCAGCAGAGATAATAGTTGATGAAGAAATATGTACAAAATTTTTAAAAATTAAGCCTCAAAAATTACTAAAAGTAAATCGTGTAAAATATATTGATACTATTAATTGGGCCTATCAAGTAAACTATATACCCATAAAATATCTTCCTAATATTGATACGGAAAATTTAGAAGATTTTAGTGAATTAGCAACTATGATTAGAAATAAATATCGTATAGATATTCATAAAGAAAAATTTAAAAAAACTATAAGTGTTACGGTAGGTCTTCCCAAAGAAGTAAAAGACTTGATTGCACCTTATAATGAACCGTGTTTTGAATTTGACAGACAAACATTTTTACCCAACGGCAAAATTTTTGAATATGTAAAAATTTATATTAACTACAAATATTACAAAATAGAAATACATGATTAAATTAATTAAGCAGAAATAAATATTTATTTCTGTTTTTTCTTTTCTATTAATAGTAAATTTAATATGTTATAATAAAAAAGTATTTTTGAGTGAGGTGGTTATTTTGATATTAGAAAAAGGTAGTCAGGTTAGTGGGCTTGTTACAGAAGTTTATAACTATGGCATGTTTATAGAGTTAGAAAATGGAGAAAAAGCCTTGTTGCCTAAGGAATATATGTATATTTCTAAAAAGAAGAAGCTAACAGAAATTTTTTCTGTGGGTTATAATATTTCTGCTAAAATACTTTCTAAGAAAAAAGATTATTTTGTTCTGACCCAAAAAGAGATTAAGCAAGATGAAAAAACTGATAAAAAAAATAATAATATAATGGAAGAAAAAAATAAATCTATTAAAAAAACTACTCTGGCTAAAAGCAATATTAAATCTCAAAAAAAACAGGATAAGCTGGCAAAAGAAAAAGTTAAAAAAGAAGAAAGAAAACAAGATAAAAATAGTCCTAGCCTAAATGATTTAAAAAAATTAACAACAATAGGTAATATAAAAATATCCCTTCAAAAGAAAAATTCTATTACAAAATTAGCAGACGAAAAAAAATTAGAAAATAAAGAAGAAAAAGTGTTTTTACCTATTCCAGAAAATTTTGTTGAGGATATGGTGGCGAATTATGAAAAAAGACTTGAACAATTAGAAGAGGTAAAAAACAGGATAAAAGAAAGTGGGTGGCTAAATGAAACTTAATATCTTATGGAATAAAAATGATAAGTTAGGCCTTGCCCTTTCTGGTGGTGTAGATTCAGTGGTTTTATTTCATCTGCTTATTGATAAATATAAGGATAGCTACAAGGAACTTGTGGTCTTTCATATAAATCACGGTCTGCGTACAGAATCTTATAAAGAAGCTATTTTTGTAGAAAATCTAGCTCAAAAAAATAAGGTAAAATTTTATAAAAAAGAATTACACCTAAAAGAAAAATCAAAAGAACAGCATATTTCCGAAGAAATGCAAGCTCGCTCTTTACGTTATCAAGCCTTTGAAGAATTTGCTGGACTTGAGAATGTAAGTAAGCTAGTAACTGCCCACCACAGAAATGACTGTGTAGAAAATATTATATTAAGACTATTCTCAGGTAGAACCATAGATTACAGATTATCAATAGAAGAAGCTACTATTATAAATAATATTGAAATTTTAAGACCCATGCTAAATATATCCAAGCAAGATATAGAAAAATATGCAAGTCAACACAATATAAAATTTTATCAGGATATGACTAATTTTGATACAGACTATACAAGAAACTATGTTAGGCACAAGATAGTTCCCCATCTAGCAGCTATTAACAAGGGTGCTGAAGAAAATTTATTAGAATTTGCTACTTATTACAATGATTTGAATGATTTGGTTAGGCTTAACACCTTATCTAAATTCATACCCCACATCAATAAAATTAATGATAGCAAATACCAAATTAATCTAGCGGATTTTGATATTTTACATAATATTGAAAAATATTTTCTTATTAACTATATTATCAACGAAAAATTTAATAATTTTAATGTCAGCAGGCGGGCAATATTTACAGCCTTAAAAAATTTAGCTAGTAAAAAAGCTAATATTAGCCTAGATTTAAAAGAAAATATTAAATTAATCAAAGAATATCAAAGTATAAGTGTATGTAAAATAGAAAAAAAATGTTATAATAATAGGATAGAAATTTTAGCTAATGACATCTACGATGGATTTAGCTGTGATTTTGGAGATTATAAAATAATTATAACAAGAGATAATAATAAGGCTGAACTTGGTTTTAACCAAAGTGATTTACCACTCTTGCTTGCACCTAAGCAGGATGGAGATACTATAAAAAGAGGGAATATACACAAAAAGATTGCTAGAATTTTTATAGATGAAAAAATCCCGAAAAGTCTAAGGGATAGGTTGCCAGTTGTTAAAAATAAGGAGGGGCAGGCTCTGGGTGTTTTGGGTATTGGTAGTAAAATAAGTAAAAACAGCAAATACGATTATTATTTAAGATTGTTGAAAGGATAAATAATGAAAAATTTAAAAAGAGATATTGAAAAAGTATTATTTAGCCACGAAGAAATAGTTCTCGCTTCTAAAAGAATAGCAGAACAAATAATGGAAGATTATAAAAATTCTGAGCAAGAGCCTGTTTTATTGTGTGCATTAAAAGGTGCTATGCCCTTTATGTCTGAACTAATCAAGCATATAGATATACACATAGTTACAGATTTTATAGATGTAGCAAGTTATCATGGTGGAACATCTTCAACAGGGAGTATTATTTTGAGAAAAGACGTAACTATGGACTTAGAAAATAGAGATGTTATAATTGTTGAAGATATAGTAGATACTGGTAGAACTTTAAAACATCTTATGACATACTTAAAGGAAAGAAAAGTTAAGAGTATAGCTTGTGCTTCTTTAGTAGACAAACCAGAAGCAAGATTAGTAGAAGTTAATGCAGATTATATAGGAGTTGAGTCACCGAATGAATTTTTAGTAGGTTTTGGTTTAGATTATGAAGAAAAATACCGCAACCTCCCCTACATAGGTGTCTTGAAACCAGAAATATATACTGTAAAAAATAAGATAGAAGGAGATTAGCTACTCTATGAATAATAAAAAACAAAGACCAACATTAGCGATACTAGCCATGATAATTTTATCAATAGGTATATTCGCTTTTTGGCAAAAAGACCTGCCAGGGCCGATAGAGAATATTAATTATTCGCAATTAGTACAAAAATTAGATGAAAATAAATTAAAAGATGTTACTATCCAACAATCAGAAGAAGTATTTATAGTAAAAGGTAAATATACTGACAGTGATAAATCATTTACTTCAACAATATCAACTCAGGATAAATCAATATGGGAAGCTTTTTACAATAAGGCTAAGGAAAAAAATATTGGTAATTTAGAAGTTAAGGCAGCAGACAAAACAAATGTGATAATAAGCATTTTGAGTAATGCCTTCCCAGTTTTATTGATGGTAGGATTGTTATTCTTCTTTATGAGCCAAATGCAAGGAGGCGGAGGAGGAAAAATAATGAGTTTCCAAAAATCCAAAGCAAAAAAAATTGAGGGTGATGAAGCTAAAGTTACCTTTGCAGACGTGGCAGGTTGTGATGAAGAAAAACAAGAACTGGCAGAAATGGTAGAATTTTTAAAAGACCACCGCAAGTTTACAAAAATGGGAGCTAAAATTCCCAAAGGGGTACTTTTAGAAGGACCTCCAGGGACAGGGAAAACTTTATTAGCTAGAGCAGTAGCAGGAGAGGCAAGGGCTCCATTTTTCTCAATCTCGGGTTCAGACTTTGTAGAAATGTTTGTTGGGGTTGGGGCTAGTCGTGTTCGTGATTTATTTAAAGAAGCTGTAAAAGCAGCACCGTGTATTATCTTTATCGACGAGATAGATGCAGTAGGACGTAAACGTGGTTCTGGTGTAGGTGGTGGAAATGATGAGCGTGAGCAAACTTTAAATCAACTATTGGTCGAGATGGACGGTTTTGAAGGAGACAAGGGTATTATAGTAATAGCTGCTACTAACCGAGCAGATGTTTTAGATTCTGCCCTGCGTCGTCCTGGACGATTTGATAGACAGATAAAAGTATCTACACCTGATGTAAAAGGGCGTGAGGCAATATTAAAAGTACATGCCAAAGGCAAACCTCTTGCTAAAGATGTAGAATTACGCAGTATGGCAGAAAAAACTCCTGGTTTTTCTGGTGCCGACCTAGCCAACTTATTAAATGAAGCGGCACTTCTTGCAGCTCGTGAAAATAAAACTCAAATTGAAAAATCGCATTTAGACGAAGCTATGGATAGGGTAATTGGAGGACCAGCCAAACGTAGTAGAGTGTATACGGATAAAGAAAAACGTCTAGTAGCCTATCATGAAGCTGGGCATGCCATCGTAGGTATGGTTTTAGACAGTGCAGACAAGGTTCAAAAGGTAACAATTATTCCTCGTGGGGACGCAGGTGGTTACAACTTGATGATACCAGAAGAAGAAAAATACTTTATGACAAAAACAGACCTTACGGATAAAATCTGTGGACTACTTGGAGGACGTGCAGCAGAAGAAATTTTCTTTAATGAAGTATCTACTGGAGCCCACAATGATTTTGAACGTGTAACTGCAATTGCAAGAGCCATGGTAACAGAATATGGTATGAGTGATAAGATAGGTCCTTTACAATTCCCTTATAATGACCCATATACAGGGCGACAATTATCAAGTATAGGCAACTACTCAGAAGAAATTTTAAGAGAAATAGACAATGAAGTAAGAAGAATAATTACAGAAAATTATTCAAAAGTATTAAATCTTATAGAAGAAAATAGAGGAAAACTTGAACTAATTGCTGAAACTCTGATGAAAGTAGAAACTATTGACAGAAAAGAAATAGTTGCCCTATTTGAATTTGGAAAAATGCCAAATGAATTAGATGAAGAAACAGCTGAAAAATTAGACAAAATAGTAAATAAAAAATACTATGAAGAACAAGCTAAAAAAGAGGCTTTAGAAAAAGAAAAATCAGCTGAAGAACAAGTTTTACCATCTAAAGCAATTTCAGAAAATAAAGAAAATCTTGAAGAAGCAAAATCTGATACAGACAAAGAAAATTAATAAAAAATAAAAGGCTTAATAGTAATATTAAGTCTTTTATTGCTAATTATTTTTATCTGTGTTAGACTTTAGTTAGAAAAATTTTAGGAGATATAAAATGAAATTTTTAAAAATTATTAGTGCAGTATTAAGTGCTGGCTTATTAATAAAAAAATTTGCAAAAAAGAATATAGCCAAGTCCGAATAAATTTTTAATTATAAATTTGTCTAGTCGCAAATAACTTGATAAAAATTTATGATTTTTTAATTCTTATAAAATTAAAATAGACTCAGAAAATAATGTAGCATAATTTATGCTGAAATATTTTTTTATCTATTTTTAGTCTATAAAATATTTAAAAAATAAGTGGTGTAAGATGTTAATAAGTTATTTATATATTAAATTCTAAAATCTAACACCTATAAAGTAACCTAGTGCTGTGGCTAAAAGTATTAAGATAGCAGAACTTATTTTTCTAGTTTCTTTTACTTTGATAATTTCTATAATTTTTTGAATTATTAGAATAGCAAATGCTACTAGGATAATGTAATTTTTTGTATTTTCATTTTTTAGGAAAAAAGAACCGATTATAAGCCCCAAACTGACACAAGATGCTAGGGTGCTGATAACGATAAATAATAATTTTTTGTCCTCCATGGTGCCTCCGAATATTTTGTTTTATTTGATTATAGCATAAGTAAAAAGAACTTGCAGAAAAAAACTGCAAGTTCTTTTTTATTTTTTCTTGACTTTTATAGTAACCTTAACAGTTGCGACATCAAAAGTATATAATGAGCTTGTGTTTGCATATATTTTAAGATTGCTTAGTTCCTTAGTTTCTTGTTTGATATCTGTTAGTTCAACATCTACAAAGGCTTCTTCGATGTTAGTGAGGATGTCCTTATTCTCAGCCCTTATTTTTGCTGAATTTGGTTCAACTGTTATGCTTACTAATTCATAGTCGCTAGGTAATTCTCCAATCTGGTTGATAGTTATGGGAATAGTTTTTTCTATGGCTTCTACATTAATAGAAATAGTAGTAGTAGTTTTTTCCATTTCTATATCTTCTATTTTATTGAAGTTTCTGTCATAAGCAACTAGTTTTGCTTCTTCTTTGATGTTAGAGCTGATTTTTGTTTTTTCTGTACTTTCTGCTCGAACTTCGTAAATGTTGTCTAAACTTTCTTCTGCTCCAGAAATTTTTATAGTTTGGTCAGTTACTGATACGGATTTTAAGCTGTAACCTAGGAGTAGTCTTTCGTTTTTAACTGTTGGTTTAACTTGATACTCTCTACTTATCTTGTTGCGGACAGAAACTGTGATAAATTCTGGATTACTAACTGCTTCAAGCCCATTATTTAATTCGACGATTTCAACTTTTAGTTTTTGGTTATCACCCACATCTATTTTACTAAAATCTATGCGTGCTTTGAAACTTCTATCGACACTTTCTTTTTGCACCTTGGCAGTAGGCCCAGTAATTTTAACATCAACACTATCCGGTATTCCTAAGATGTAGTATTTATTCTTGTCATAATTTACTTCTATGGGTACTGATCTTATCCAAGTAGTTGTGTAGTTAGAACTTTTGCCCTGTTCAAAGAAATTAGATAATAAATTATCATTTACTGAAAAAAACATCAGTATAGCAATTAACAAGGATACAATTTTTAAAAATAATTTGTCTTTATCCATTAGTATCGCCTCTCAATGTAGTATTTGTTGTTAGCCAATTTTCATTTAGGAAATTTTTTAAATCTCCTGCATGAAGATTTTCTTTTAGTTTGCCGTTCATGGCAACAGAAATATGACCTGTTTCTTCCGACACGACCACGATAATAGCGTCTGTGTTTTCAGAAAGTCCTATGGCGGCACGGTGTCTAGTCCCTAAATTACTGGCAATATTTTTGTTATCGCTAAGGGGTAAAAAGCAACTAGCAGCCCTAATTTTTTCTTTTGTTAGGATAAGGGCACCGTCATGTAGGGGAGTGTTGGGTATAAAAATATTAATAATTAGTTCATTACTAATATTAGAATTTAATTCAATTCCACTCTCTGCATATTCATCAAGACCAGTATTATTTTCTAAAACGATAAGAGCTCCGATACGTCTTCTTGCCATGTGTTTAGAAGTATCAGCAACAACATTAATAGTATTTGCCCTGTCCTTGTCAGCAAGGCTGCTATCCCTATTAAAAATTATATTGTATAGGTTAAAGCGACCTAGGTGTTCCAAGGTTCTTCTTATTTCTGGTTGGAAGATAATAATTATAGCAAGGACACCCCAATTTACCAGTTGGTCTATAATGTAACTCATTGTTTGGAAACCGATAAGATTAAAAGCTAGACGCAAAAAAACAATAATAATTATTCCTTTAACAAGCTGAATACCACGTGTCCCACTCAATAATTTCAAAGCGGTGTAAACCAAAAACCAAACGAGCAAAATATCAATTAAAGATATTATAATTTTCATATAAGTAATTTCGCTGAAGTAGTTAGCTAACATATTATCCTCCTTCCAATAATTTTTAATATAATTTTTCAATATTTTAATTATAGCATAGTTTTTTAATATTTTTTAGAAAATATAGAAATTTTAAAAATAATTCGGAAAAAATAAAATTTTTAACGATATATTTAGTGTCAGAGGCCAAAGACAAAAAATAAAAAGGAGAAAAATTATGACAACTACACAGAAAATATTAAAATTAAATTACACACTGGAAAAAGCGGCTAAACAGGTAAAAAAAGCTCATTCTTTCGAGATTTCACCGGAGATTTCTAAGGAAGAGGCAAAAGAGGTGGGCATATTAATGTCAACTATTATATCTGATAATATAGAAGACTATGCTATGCAAGTAACAGAAGCAATATAATAAAGGAGATATAAAAAATGAATAAAACATTAGAACTTATTTTTACAACAGCAGACGATAAAAAATACAAGTTAATTATTAAAAATCCAAAAGAATCTTTAGATAAGGATACGGTTAGTCAAGTAGGTAGTAAAATTATCGCGACAAAGATATTCAATACTAGCAAAAGAGTTTTGGCAAGTTTTGATAAGGCAGTTTATATCATTCGTCAAGAACAAGTGATAGAATAGGAGCTTAGGCTGGGTTAGACCAGCCTAAATCATTGATATGGATATTATAAATATAATAAATTCTGTCGGTTTTCCAATATTTGTTTCAGTCTTTTTCTTATTAAAATTAGATAATAGCTTGAAGATAATAGCGGAAAAATTAGCAGAATTGAATAAGACAATAAATAATTATACCGATATAAATAAAAAAATACCGCCACAAAATTGATGGGCTGGTATTTTTAGTGGGCATAAATTTCTATTTCATTGACATCATATTTGGTAAAATCTTCATTGATAATATGATTTAATTCTTGCTTATAAGTTTTTTCTAGCTGGGCTTGACTAAATTTAGAATTTAAAAATATTGTGTAAGAGCCATCTTCGTTTGGAGTAGCACAACCCTTTACCTTGCAAGAATGCAAATCACGAATTTCAACATTTATGCAAATATCATTTATATAAGTAGTGTACATATTATTCCCTCTCTTTTAGATTTAATAAAAGATTTGTTACTAGCTGCAAATCTTCAGGACTAGCATTTCTACTAGCATCAAAAAGTATGCGTAAGTTATCATTTTCAAAAATATCCTCTGCAATTTCCCGAGTATTCTCATCAAAATAGTAGCCCTCATCACTATCCCAACCGTAGAGATAGGCTGGACTTGTTCCTAGTGCCTTGGCTAATAATTCTATTTTTTCTTTGGGTATGTTGGTGATAATACCTTGTTCATACTTATATAGGGTTTGTCTTGATGAATCTATGAGTTTACCTAGTTCATCAAGAGTATATTTTTTTTTAAGACGTAAATTTTTAATTTTGTCGCCGACTGTCATAACAATCACCCCTTAGACTAAGTATAATATTTTTTAACTTAAAAAGCAACAAAAACATTTTATAGAACTTGACAAGATACACAATTAAATGTTATTATAATTTCGACAAGGAGTTTCAGAGCAAAATAAAAATTCTAGCAAGAAAAGAAAATTTTTTTGCTTATTATGTAACTTTTAAAGTTACAAAGGAGGATAGTATGAATAAGAAGTATATAGAATATTTATTAAGGAATGCCTATAGATTAGAAAAAGACTTGTTAAAAGAAGGGGAAAATAAGTTGGATATAAGAGAATATCTAAATAAGGAGGAACAAATAAAGTTGGTGAAAGATGTTTTGACTACCATAAATTTTTACAACAGCCTTGATATAGTTTATAAGGAGGCTATGCTCTTGCGTTATGTTAAAAATTATTTGATAAAAGAGGTTGCCGAGAAAACTCATTTTTCCCAGTCGCACCTAAAGGCAATTTTTAAGGAATGTAAGAGTGAGTTAGCTGAAAAAATTAGTGCGTAAATAGGGAAGTGGGGGAGTATAGAAATTTAGATTTATTTAATAGGCAGATAAAATTTTATTTTTAGGTTTAAAGCAATTCTGCTTGCAAGGTCAAGATTAAAAATAGTTTGTAAAAAAGTAAGTTGTAATTAAGTAACTGTCTTAACTTAGTAGATTAAAAACAAGTTATGTAATAATAATTACTAACTTGCTTTTTTATTTTTGAATTTTTTAGATATATTATAGAATTTCTTGCTATAAAATTTTAGATATGTTATAGTTGTAGTTAAATAAAATACAATATAAGGAGCTGACTTGTATGAGTGTCCCTATTTCTGTAAGATTTGATGAAAATGTAAATAAATTTTTAACACATGTTGTTAAAGAAAAAAATACAACAAAAACAGATTTTATAAGACAAGCTGTAATGGAAAAGTTAGAAGATTTGTACGATATAGAAATGGCTGATAAATCTTATAAAAAATGGCTGGAAGATGATAAAAAAACTTTTTCACATAAAGAAGCGATGAAAAGATATGGCTAAATATAAAGTTGAGTACATGCAAAGTTTTTTCGATGATTTGGACAAACTAGATAGTGGACTAAGAAGGCAAATTATGAAATGGATAGATAAACATTTAAACGATGTTGATTTTCCTACTTCTCCTGGCAAACATTTAAAAGGTAACCTAGCTGATTATGTTAGATTTAGGGTGTCAAATTATCGTATAATTGCAATATTAGATGATAAAAAATTAATAATAACAAATATTCATGTTGGACATAGGTCAGAAATATATAATTAAAAATCAGATTTTTTAATAAAATATATTTTAGGAAATTATAGATATTATTAAAAAGGCGACTAGATAATCGTCTTTAAGGCGACTAGATAATCGTCTTTTTTTTATAAAATTATCTTTAAAATTTTTAACTGCTAAAATAAAGATAAATTTTTTAAAAATTTTACTAACCTTGCTCTTAGCAAAATATAAAATTTATGCTTAAAAAAATTAAGAATATGCTTATATTTTCTATATCAAGTTTTTATCAAAATAAAAAAGACTACAAATTAATGTAGTCTTTTTTTCTTATCTATCTAAGTAGGCTTTTAACATCCAAACATTTTTTTCTAGTTCAGTTTTCAAACCTAGTGCTAAGTCGGCAGTACCTTGGTCGTTAGCGTCTTCTGATACTTCGATAAGGGCTGAAGCGTCAGCAATCAGCAGTTCAAAATCTGCTAAAACAGCGGCTACCATTTCTACCGTAGTTTCTTTTTCTGTTGCTTCTTTGATAGTTGCTATTTCCAAAGCTCCTTTTAATGTAGAAACTGGGCGACCACCTATGGCTAAAAATCTTTCTGCCACTTCGTCTAATGTTTCTGTTACATGGTCATAATATTTTTCAAATACTTCATGCAGTGTGTAAAAAGATGACCCCTTTACATACCAGTGGAAGCTATGTAATTTTGTATATAAAACTGTAAGATTTGCTACTAATTTATTTAATTGTTCATGTTGTATCATTTCTTATTCCTCCTATAAGATAATTATACTATTATTTATAAAATAAAGCTAATAAAATAATTTATAAAACTAAAACTTGTTTGAAATTTTAATTATTATTTCTAGTTTTCTTTTTTTATTTTCCCTGCCTTTTCTAGCATTTTTCTTATGTGTTTTGGCATTTTAACATTTTCTTTTCCTTTTTTGGCTATGAGTTTTTTTTACGAAGTCGGGCATTTTTAAATCGTCTTTTTCATCAGGGCTTGACATTTCGTTAAAAGTTCCCTCCTCACCGTTTAGAAAAATAAAGTCCTTATCTTTATGCAGGTCTATTGTTTCTACCAAAGCGTCTATTAATCTTTCATCATAGTTGGGGCTTTTTGGTCTGTAATAGTTTATAGCTAATTCATCACAAATTTCCTTGCATTCTATATCATTGTCGAATAAAGTTTCTATGTGGTCGCTAATAAATGATATGGGAACAAAAATGTAGTTTTTCTTGTGTTCTTCTTGACTTCTTAGATATTCTAAAACGTCAGGTTTTATCCAAGGTATACCAATATCCGATTCACTTTGCCAAGCATTAGTATAATTTTCTTTTTTCAAGTTAAGTCTTTGGGCAAGTATATTTATATTGTCTTTTATTTGCTCGATATAGGGGTCGCCATAATCTAGGGCAATAGTCGGCACGCTGTGGGCTGTAAATATTACCTTATAATCATCAGAGTTAATAGCTGTAATTATTTTTTGAATTTCAGCCACCCAATAAGTAGTTAGGGCTTCAGATTTATACCAGTCTTTGATAAGATTAAATTTAATTTTTTTACTCTCTAAAAATTTTTCATAACCCATAATTGAATAGATAGAGTAATGTGGTTCTAAGATAAGGCAGATACATTTTTCTACGCCCTCATCTTCCATTTTTTTTATGGCGTCTGTAATGTAGGGAGTAGAAAATTTATTGGCAAAATAAATGTTATAAGTAGCACCAATTCTTTCTCTTAGTAGTCTAACAGTTTCCTGACTGATTTTTTGTAGGGGAGACTTGTTAATTTTTTTGTAGTTTTCGTAAAGGTGTTGAATTTCTTCGTCTTTAGGTCTTTTGCCCCTGCGAATGTTGGTAAAAAATTTTGCAATTCCCTCAAAAGAATAATCCTCTGGCGAGCCGTAAGTCATAACTAAAATAGCTGTTTTTTTCATAGTAATTTCCTCTTTTATTTTATTTGTAATAATTATAGCATAATATATAGTTTAATATTTTATTAAAGTTTAATTTTATACTAAATTTTTTGGTAACAATCCTATATAATTTTAAAAAATATTATTTCAGTATATAATAATAGTAGAAAATTAATTTTATTTGGAGTTCTTATGGCAAAATTATTTATAGTCTTGATAAAGTTTTATAGAAAATTTATTTCCCCCTATACCAAACCCAGATGTAGATTTTCGCCAACTTGTTCAGCCTATTCTTTAGAAAGTTATCAGAGGTTTGGCTTTTTTTTAGGAACTTATCTCACCATAAAACGACTTTTAAAATGTCATCCACTTTATAAGGGGAAATATTTTGATAATGTTCCCTTGTTCAAGGAAGATGTTTTTAAAAAATCAAAGAAAGGTAAATAAAATATGGTAAAATTTCAAGCCTAATTTCTAGTTTTAATTTATTATTTTATATAATTTTTAACTAGATAAGGTAAAAAATAAAATATTCTAAAAAATATTTTAATATTCAGAAAATATAGTTGACTTTTGCATATATTAATGATATATTACTATTAATTATTTCAAAGCACCCGGGTGCTTATTATTTTTAAGGAGGATTTTTAATGAAAAAAAGCAAATTTTTAAAAGTTTTTAGTTCTGCTATGGCTTTGTCATTAGTTCTTACTGCTTGTTCTTCTGGTACTTCTACTAAGAAATCTAGCGGAGCAAAACCTGCCGTAGAATTTAAAACTTCTGTAGACAATGGAGGAACAGCTGTTAATACGCCACTTAAAGTTGGTATTTTGTCAAATGCCCCTTTAATAGGCATGTATAATCCTGCATTTGCATTAAATGCAACAGACCTTTATGTTACGGCTGCATTTACGGGAGATACTTTTAAATCTGATGATTTAAAACGTTTTAAACAAGACGACGATAGTGGAGCAGTAAAGTTACACCTAGATAAGGATGCGAAAACTGCAACATTGACAATTAACAAAGACCTAACTTGGTCTAATGGTCAACCCGTTACAGCCAAAGATATAGTTGCTACTTATGAATTAATGGGTAACAAAGACTATGTGGAAAATATTCGTTATGAAGATACATTTGATTTAATCGAAGGTATGAAAGACTACCACGAAGGGAAAGCTGATAAAATTTCTGGTATTACAGTAAAAGATGATAAAACAGTAGTTATCAAATATACTAAATTATCACCAGCTCTATTATGGGGTTCTGGCTTTATTTCAAGTTTCTTAAATGCTGAACAAGTAGCTGAAGCATCAAAAGACTTCACTAAATTTGTTGAAGCAGAATTAAATACAAAACCACTATCTTATGGACCTTATGTAATCGACCAAGTGGTTGCTGGAGAAAGTGTTTCACTTAAAGCTAACGAACACTACTTCAAAAAATCAGAAGTTAAAACTAAAAATATTGAATTTAAACGTGTAGTACCAGCCCAAGCTAGCCAGGTTATGAAGGCAGGAGAAGTAGACCTCATGGGAGACCTTACTGCAGATATCTGGTCTAATACAAAAGACTTACAAAATGGAACAATCTTAGGGCAACCTGACTACTACATGTCTTATGTAGGATTTAAACTAGGTAAATTTGACAAAGAAAAAGGTGAAGTAGTAGTCAACCCTGACGCTAAAGCAGCTGATGTTAGGGTGCGTGAAGCATTCGGTTACGCTGTTGATTGGGACCAAATCAATGCTAAACTCTACCAAGGTCTAAGATTTACACCTACTGGTTCAGGTTTATATCCACCGATTGTAAAATTCCTTTACAATCCAGAAAATCCTGGCTACAAACTAGACCAAGAAAGAGCTAAAAAACTTCTTGATGAGGCAGGTCTAAAAGATGTTGACGGTGATGGATTACGTGAAGACAAAAACGGTAAAAAATTAACATTTAACTTTGCTATCCGTGACGTAGGGCAAACATTCGACCAAGCCCTAGCAGATACATTCTTGAAATCTTGGAAAGATGTTGGTTTAGACGTTAAATTAGTAGACGGTAAACTAATGGCACCAAACGAATGGTCACAACGTGTTCAAGCAGATGACCCAGAAATCGATCTCTTCCAAGGAGCATGGGGACTAGGAACAGACCCTAACCCAACGCAACTATTAGGAAACAAATCTCCGCTTAACTTCCAACGTTATACTGACGATAATTTAAAAGCATCCCTAGAGAAAATTAATTCTCCTGAAATGTTTGATGATAATAAATTAAAAGAAGTTTACCAAAAATTCGATAAAGACTTTGCTGAGACAAGAGCATGGTTACCATTTAGCTGGAATACGGCTATGCTTTGGGTAAACAAACGTGTTAAATCATTCGACTTAGTTAAAGCTGGGAAAGGTGAATTAGGATACGAAAACTTAGAATTAACAGCAGACAAAGGTGCTCAAGGATAATTAGACACTGTTAATAAAAAGGCGAATTGCTTTTGCAATTCGTCTTTTCTTTACAGTGTCTTATGCTGAATTTTGCGTGTTAGCAAAATGAAGCGATAGACACAAAAAATATCTTATGCTGAATTTTGCGGTTAAGCAAAATAAAGCGATAGACAGGAAATAATTTTAGGTACAGAATTTTGTATTTTATAAAAATTAAGTCTGCAATTCGTCTTTTCTTTACAGTGTCTTATGCTGAATTTTGCGTGTTAGCAAAATGAAGCGATAGACAGGTGGTACGTTTTGAATTTTGTGTTTTATAAAAATTAAGTTTGCAATTCGTCTTTTCTTTACAGTGTCTTATGCTGAATTTTGCGTGTGAGCAAAATGAAGCGATAGACACAAAAAATATTTTATGCTGAATTTTGCGGTTGAGCAAAATAAAGCGATAGACACAAAAAATATTTTATGCTGAATTTTGCGGTTGAGCAAAATAAAGCGATAGACACAAAAAATATTTTATGCTGAATTTTGCGGTTGAGCAAAATAAAGCGATAGACACAAAAAATAT
>NZ_JAHKEI010000002.1:0-48311 GCF_018790995.1 Gemella sp. zg-1178 | reverse complement strand
AAGCGATAGACACAAAAAATATTTTATGCTGAATTTTGCGGTTGAGCAAAATAAAGCGATAGACACAAAAAATATTTTATGCTGAATTTTGCGGTTGAGCAAAATAAAGCGATAGACACAAAAAATATTTTGTGCTGAATTTTGCGGTTGAGCAAAATAAAGCGATAGACACAAAAAATATCTTATGCTGGATTTTGCGTGTTAGCAAAATAAAGCGATAGACGGAGGGTAATTTTAGGTGTAGAATTTTGTAGTTTATAAAATAAAGTCTGCAATTCGTCTTTTCTTTACAGTGTCTTATGCTGAATTTTGCGGTCGAGCAAAATAAAGCGATAGACGGAGGGTAATTTTAGGTGTAGAATTTTGTAGTTTATAAAATAAAGTCTGCAATTCGTCTTTTCTTTACAGTGTCTTATGCTGAATTTTGCGGTCGAGCAAAATAAAGCGATAGACGGAGGGTAATTTTAGGTGTAGAATTTTGTAGTTTATAAAATAAAGTCTGCAATTCGTCTTTTCTTTACAGTGTCTTATGCTGAATTTTGCGGTCGAGCAAAATAAAGCGATAGACAGGAAATAATTTTAGGTACAGAATTTTGTAGTTTATAAAAATTAAGTCTGCAATTCGTCTTTTCTTTACAGTGTCTTATGCTGGATTTTGCGTGTGAGTAAAATGAAGTGCTAGACGGATGATAATTTTATGTGCTGAATTTTGTATATAAGAAAAATTAAGAAATAACCATTCGTATAATATTTTAATTTTATAAAATACAGATATAAATTCTAAAAAATATAAAATAACAATTTACTTGACAAAAAGAAATAAAAAATATAGAATTAAATTAAGCAAAATTATTTAGAGTTAATATAATAAAAAGACAGGAATGGCGGTTCCTGTCTTTTCTTTTTCAAGGCTAGTTGCTTATTTATTTCTGTCTAACCATTTGCAAATATAATAAGCCGTTATACTTGCCATAACAGAAAAAATAAAATTATTTAGAGTTAACATAATTCCACCTCCTCCTATTGCTAGGTATCGGTAAAGCAACACTAATATTATAACATAAAATAAAAGTAAAATAATAATTTGCTTGACAAAAAGAAATAAACAATATAGAATTAAATTAAGCAAATTAGTTATTGTGAACACAATAAAGAAGACAGGAGGTCAATCCTGTCTTCTTTTACATTTTTTATGTAATGTTTTGTGGCTAAGCAAAGCGAAGCGATAAATACAAGAAAATTTTAATTTTATAATAGATGAAAAAGATAAAATATAAATTATTAAGTATAATAAAAATATAAGATATATTAATATAGAAATTTTAATAGGTATATTAGATTAGCAATTTTATAATTACAGGTAAAAATTATAATATATTGACTATTAGTTTTCAAGAGGCATTATATATATTTATAAGTAAATATAATCTTCTTAACAGTTAATAAAAATAATATTTATTGTATAATAATATAAGATTAAAATTAAGGAAGAATGTTATGAGTATTTTTATCGAAAGAATAGACGATTTTACAAAAGAAAAAAAATATCCGCCAACACCAAGTCAGTGGCAAGCTATAGGTATGAATGGTTGTGATATTTTAGTTTCTGCTGCTGCTGGTAGTGGAAAAACGGAAGTTTTATCAGAAAGAATATCCCGCAAAATAGCTTGTGATAAATGGAATATAGATAGGTTATTAGTTTTAACATTTACGACTGCGGCAGCAAAAAATATGCTGATAAGAATAGAAAATAAAATAGAAGAAAGATTATTAAAATCTGGTAGTAAGGAAGATTTACTCCATCTAAAAAATCAAAGATTATTAATGGGAGATGCTAAGGTTACAACAATAGATAGTTTTTGCCTAAATGTATTGAAAAAATTTTATTATTTAGTTGAAGAAAGCGTGGCAGGTAAAATAAGATATTTATCACCAAATTTCAAAGTTTTATCTAACAATAAAATTTTATTAAAAGATACTGTTGATTACACAATAGAACAATTTGCCCATGAAGATAAAAATTTATTAGATGTTTTGTTTGAAGTATTTGACAGTAAAGAAAAAATTATGACTTTTTTGATAAATTTCTATACAAAAATGCTAACTATTCCCAACTATAAAGATTATATTAAAAATAATTTAGTAAAAAATTTAAAAGAAGATACTAGCTATCAAGACATATATACAAGATTAAAAAGTATTAATACAAATAATATTTTTGAAGAATTAGCAACTATCCAGCAAGCTGTGTCAAGTTTATTAGCAATAAAAAATAAAGAAAATAATTTAGATTTTGCAAATTTAAGTAAGGAAAGACAAGATTTTTTTAATAAGCAAATAAAAAATTTAGACCTAGATGAAAGTTTTAATAATAAACAAGTTTTAAAAGAAGTTTTAACTAGTATCTTGCTTGATATAGAAAATAAAGATGTAGGAGCTGTGTATAATAAAATTTTGCAACTGTTAGATTTTTTAGAAGCAAAAGTAAAAATAGAATTATTATCCCTAGCTATTCCGAAAATATTATTGACTATTGATGACAATTTTATTTTGGAAAAACGCACACAAGGATTTTTAGATTTTTCTGACTTAAATCATCTAGCTATTAAGGCTTTGGAAAAAAATATTGATGGCAAAAAATATCCGACAGAAGCAAGTGAATATTATAAAAAATTATTTTTAGAAATATATGTAGATGAGTATCAAGATAATAACGACTTGCAGGAATATATTTTAAATCTTATTAGGGCAGAGGATACTTATTTTTTCAGAGTGGGAGATGTTAAGCAGTCTATTTACGGTTTTAGGGGTTCAAATCCAGACTTATTTGAAGAAAAGTACCAGACCTTTACTAAAATTTCTGATTTGATAAGTGATAATGATTTTGACGTTAATAGGGAATACAAATTCGATAAAAAACTCAAGGGAGTTTATGTTGTCCTAAAGGAAAATTTTAGAAGTTATGACAATGTTTTAAAATCAAGTAATTTTATTTTCAATAGGTTAATGTATAAAAAAAATGCAGGGGTAAGCTATGACAAAGACAGTGCCTTGTATTTTCCTAGCGTAAAAGAAAAAGAAGAACAAAGAATTGCTACCCATATTTTATGTGCTAGACCAAAACAAAAACTAAATAATGAAGTTATTATCCATAATATTGCTAGGGAAATTTCTCACGGTATCTCACAGGGAAATAATTATAGCGACTATGCAATTTTACTTCGTAGTGCCTTTAATATAAAAAAATACAAGGAAATTTTAAATTCTTATGGCATACCAGTATATTTTAAAGAAAAAGAGGGGCTAACCGAGTCGCACAGTTTTAATCTTATTTTAAACTTGATAAGATTTTTAGATAATCCGTCTTTTGATTATGCCTTGTCGGTCTTACTTCATTCATCTATTTTTAAATTTAGTAATGAGGACTTATTGAAATTATCCTTACTAGACGGAAAAAATCTTTATGAAAAATTAAAAATTTCTAAGGAAGAAAAAGCTAAATATGCCTTGAGTATGTTGCAGAGATGGTTGAACTTTAGTTTTAATTTCAAGCCTATAGATGTAGTCTTGCAATTTGCAAAAGATATTGATTTTATGGAATATATGCGAACTAAGGATATGGACGATACAGAAATTGATTATTACGAAAATTGTTTAGATATTATAAGAGAAGCTAGTAATAATATTAATCTTAGCTACACTTTAAAAGTTTTAAATGATATTAGAGAAGCTGGCGAATATGATACAAAAAGAAAATCTTCTAAAAATAGTGTAACAATTTCGACAATACACATTTCAAAAGGTTTGGAATACGAATATGTTTTTGTTGCAGAGTTAGAAAAAGAAATTAGTAAAAAAGATTATAGCGATAAAATTATTTTTTCAAGAGACTTAGGTTTGAGTATTGATGAAAAAATGTGGTATCCAGCTACTAACAATAAAAATTACTATTTAAACAGTTTATTTATTAAGAAAAAGTCTTATGAAGAGGAAATTCGTAATTTATATGTGGCACTAACAAGGGCTGTAAAAGGTTTATACTTAACGACAACAGCAGAAATAAATCTAGGTGGGGAAGAAAGTTTAGAAATTAATGATAAGGAGCAGACACTTGCAAAATTTGAAAGTGTAAAAAGTTTTGCTGATATGCTAAATATAGTGGCATCTTATTATGATATGGATAATTTAGCTGATGAAACAGAAGAGGATAGCTTGTTTAAAATTTTTGAAATTGATACAGTAGCAGAAAATGAAATAACAAGTGAAGATGTAAATTTTGATTTTCTAAATGAAGAGGTAAGTTTAGAAATAGCAGATTTAAACTTAGCAAGTTCTAGTCAAATAAAAAATGACACCTATCCAGCCAAAACTTCCTACTCAGCCTTAAAACAAGCTAACAATAAAACAAAAATCTCTCAAAAAGAAAAAAATGAATATTTGCTTTTAAAAAATCTAAGCAAAAAAAATAAGGCTAGCCAAGCCATAATGAAGGGAAATATTATTCATAAACTTTTTGAAAGAATAGTAATAGATTTTAGAAATAATAACTTAATTTCTGATATAAATTCTTATCTTGCTAGTTTGCTAAAAAGTTCAGATGATTTTTTAAATATTAAAGAAAAAAGAATTTTGAACCTAGAAGAATATGAATTAATAAATAATGAAATAGATATTAATTTAATTTCTACTTTTATAAATAGTAGGGTTATGGATATGGTAAAAAAATCTGACAGACTTGCCACTGAAATTTCATTTACCAGCCCAGCTCTAGCAAAAGAATTATTTAAAAATAGTAGTAGTGATATGAGTGTGATATTGCAAGGGGTGGTGGACTTGTTACTAATTGAAGATAGTAATAATTATACGATTATAGATTATAAAACGGATTATGTTACAGAAAAAACAGGTTTGAAAATTTTAAAAGAACGTCATGGAGAACAATTAGAACTTTACGCCCAAGCGGTTAAAAAATATTACGGAGCAAATATAAGTGTCAGAAAATATATTTATTCATATATATTAGGTCAACTTATAGAAGTCTAGTAAAATATTAAAATTAGACAGAAAAAATTGATTATGCTATAATTCAAGGGGTAAAAATTTTTGGAGGCTAATATTGGATACTATTAAATTTTTAATTGATTTTGTTTTGCACATAGATAGACACTTGAGCGAATTGATGAACACATATGGCACTTGGTGGATGTATGCAATTATATTTTTAATTATTTTTATTGAAACTGGCGTGGTTTTTATGCCGTTTTTACCGGGAGATTCTTTACTGTTTGCTAGTGGTACCTTGTGGGCTACGACAGGGAATAATTTTTTCATGCTTTTATTCTTGTGTCTAGCCGCGGCGGTAATAGGAGATAATTGTAACTATTTTGTCGGTAGAAATTTTTCAGATTATCTAAAGAAAAAATCTTGGTTTAAAAAATTCGTAAGTGATAAAAATTTGGAAGATGCAGAAAAATTTGTTGCTAAACATGGCGGAAAATCAATTTTTCTAGCAAGATTTTTCCCAATTATTAGAACGATTGTCCCTTTCATAGTTGGTGCAGGAAAAATGGAATACAAAAAATTTAGAATAATAGATTTTTTCGGTGGGCTAACTTGGTGTAGTTCATTTGTTACTGTGGGCTATCTATTTGGCAACATAACTTTTGTTAAAGAAAATTTTTCTTTGCTAATTATTGTAATAATATTAATAAGTTTAATACCTCTACTTGTTGGAGTGGTAAAAACAAAATTAAAAAAATAAGCTTGCAAGCATTCAGAATTTTTTCTGGATGCTTATTTTTTAAATTAAAATAATTTCTCAAATTTATATTTTATTAAAAATAAAAATTAAGAATTGCTAAATAATATTGAAAAAGGTTACAAGTAAATGTTATAATAGAAGAAATAAATATAAGGAGAATTAAATATGCCAAGAATAGTTGTTAAAGGAATGCAAAAAGCTGACTTAAAAGCTGTGAGTACAGAACTTTTAGAAAGAGTAGAAAAAATTATAGCTAGACCCAAGAATGCTTTTACGCTAGATTTATTAGAAAGTGTCGCTATCTATGACGGCCAGGAAATTTCTCGTGTCTATGTAGAAGTTTCTTGGAAGAGTAGACCTGTTGAAGTTTGCAAAGAAGTTGCAGAGTCTATCAATAATATTATAAAAAAAGCTGGTTACGAAAAAGTATTTGTTTACTTCAAAGATTTAGACTTAGAAAAAGAGTTTGAATTTTAAAATCTTAATTTAAAAATCTTGTCTTGTACAAGATTTTTTTATTTTGCAGTAAATTTTATTTTGCAGTGAATTTTTATTTTATATAAAATTAATAATTTTTTTATTTTTTCCTGTAAAAGTCTAAAATAATGAAATTTCATAGCAATATTTTTTTTATTATGTTATAATGAATATGGATTTTTAAGAAAGGAAGAAAGAAATATGAAAAATAATTTTAATGATAATGACCTTCTTGATAATGATTTAAAAGTAAGAGCAGAAAAAAATAACAAAGAATCATATCAAGAGCTATTAGAAAAAATAAAGACTAAAGTCGAAGCAGAAGCTACAAAAGCTGTAATGGAAAAAAATGATTTTGAAGAAACACAAATTATTAACAGAGAAGAATTAAATAGGGCCTTAGGTCGAGCTAATGCAAAAGAAGAAGAGGTTATAAAATTTAATAATGAATTTGTGGCTAATGAAAGTGGTAATTTTTTAGAAAATAATGAAACTCCTGACCAAAGACCAAAACCAGTGGTGGAAGTTTTGGGCATAAAAAAACGTATCGGTATAAAAACAATAGTTGAAGATATAACATTTGATATGTATCCAGGAGAAATTATTGGTTTACTTGGCCCTAACGGAAGTGGAAAAACAACTATTATGCGTATGATGGTTGGGCTGACAAAAATTTCTAAGGGGGACATTTATTGTTTTGAAAAACCACTCGGTATAGGAAAAACTAAGATGCTAGCAGAAGTTGGTTCGATGATAGAATCACCAGAATTTTATAACTACATGACAGGCTACGCCAACTTAAAACAAATCGCCCGAATTTCGGGCAAGTCAATTTCAAAATCTCGCATTAAAGAATTATTAGAATTTGTCGGTCTAACAAAAGTTGCTCGCAAAAAAGTAAAAACATATTCTCTAGGTATGCGTCAACGTTTAGGTCTAGCCCAAGCCCTACTACACGACCCGAAAGTTTTAATTTTAGATGAACCGGTAAACGGACTTGACCCACAAGGTGTTCAAGAATTTCGTAATAAATTACGAGATATAGCTTCGACGGGAGTTTCTATTATCATCTCATCTCACCTGCTAGATGAAATCGAAAAAGTTTCTGACAGAATTATAGTTTTAGAAAAAGGACGCATCATTGCAGACGACACACTAGAAAATATCTGTGGAGAAGAGGTAGAAAAAACTCTTATCACAACTTACGATGATGACAGGGCAGAAATCTTAGTTAGAGATGTAGATCTTGCTTATGAACGTAGCGAAGAAGGATTCGTATTTGAAAATATTTCTAAAGAAGACAAGGCTAGAGTAATTTCATACTTGGTTGGAAATTATGTAGAAATTGATACCATTAAAGTAGTTAGAAAAACTTTAGAAGAAAGATTTTTAGAAATAACAGGAAAAGGAGGACGATAATATGAAATTATTTATTAATGAGTTTGCAAAAGATTATAAAAAAATTTCTACATACTTATATTTCTTAATCTCTTTTGCAATTTTGTTTATTGTTAATTTTGCAAATACTAGAGGCGACATTAGCCAAGTTCAAGGGTATCATCTTATTGTAGAACTTTTAAATGTTGTAACAAGTATAAGTTATATTTTTATTTTGATAATGTTTGCTAATAATCTATCCCAAGAATATTCTCGTGGGACAATAAAATTCTTATATTCAAAACCAAAATCACGCTCTAGTATCTTAACGACCAAAATATTCTTAGCCATTTTTAATTATTTCTTATTTACACTTATACTGGTTGCTTTTGATTTTATTTTAAAATATTTTGTCTTTTACAAGGGGAAAATAAATTTACATACAGTCTTTACAGAAAAATTAGGTGAAGAAAACTTTAATAGAATAGTTTGGCAGCATCTAGGAATTATATTTTTAGCATCTCTAGTTACAGTACTATTCTATATTTCTTTGGTTTTATTAATATGTGTACTATTTAAAACGCAAATTTTATCCCTAGTAGTTGTTTTGGTTATGGTTTTAGCTGGAGGGGCTATAAGTGGCTTATCTACATTAATTATACCAAAATTTGAATACATAAAATATATCTTTACTAATATTCAATCTCTTCCTAGTTATTATATAAGTTTTAACGGAAGAACTATTATTGAAGAAGCATTTAAACTTAATGGTAGAAGTTTATTATTAATGGCATTAGCTTATACAGTATTTTTCACTCTAGTTTCATATATAGTGAATGCGAGAAGAGACATTACTTTAAGCTAAAATACTACAAAGGAGTCTTATATTGAAAACTACTTATAAAAAAATAAATAGAATAAAAGATATACTAGGAATAAATGGTAATACTTTAGTAGCTAGCTATAATAATTTCGATAATGATATTAGTAAAATTTCTCTTGATAATAAAGATTTAGATACACAGATAATTAAATTTTTAAAGAAAAGTAAAAATGAAATAATAAGTGATTTAAAAAATAATAAATTTGTTAAGGTTAAAAGTTGTATGGGAATTTATACAATGTTTTTAGCCAGCGAGGAAAATGCAGAGGAATTTTTTATACTGTCTCCTCACTTAGAAAGTTATATTTCTGTTGAAGATTATCAGGAAATGTTAGCCAAACAAAATATTATTATAACTGACGAAATTATTTCTATCTTGTTTTCTGTTGGCGTAATAACTAAGAAAAAATTTAATTATCTACTAGAATTAATATCTGACCAAGAAGATATAGATTACTTAAATGCTGTGGCAATTTATACGGATAATGGCGTAAAAAATTCTAAGAAAGTAACAAATAAAAAATACCATATTAGGGAATTACTGAATAATCGCGGAAAATTTAGCAAAGATATTTACGAGGCTGTCTATAATGGCGATGTAACGAAAATTGCTATGATTTACGACTTGAAGATTAAAGAAATTGGTCAAGCAGCATTTGAATTGGGGTTTAGTAGAACTAAAGAACAAAGATATTTTTTAAATGACGTTTTGTATTCTGCCCTGTCGCAAAGTGAAGCAAATTCACTTGATGTAGATGTTATGTGGATCAAGGTTAAAAACAAATTAGATAATGATGATTTCTCAGAAAATATTGTAAGAGGATATAGTATTTTAGTTGATAAGGAAAAATATAAGGACAAGCAACCGGTTGTCCGAAATTGCATAGCCTACATTAATGAACATATTCGTGAAAAAATAAACTTAGATAATATCAGTAGTGAATTAGATGTAAATAAGAGTTATCTATCATCAGTCTTTAATAGAGAAATGGGTTATAGTATAGTTGACTACATTCACGAAAAAAGAATTTCTAATGCCCAGTACCTATTAAAAAATACAGATTTTTCAATATCAGAAATTGCAGATTATATAGGATATTTTGATACAAGTTATTTTATAAGAATATTCAAATCACTTGTAAAATCTACGCCACTAAAATATAGGGAAAATTCCAGATATTTATAATAAATTTAGTGAAATAGATAAATAAATATTAAAAAAGGCTATACTTTTTAAATAGTATAGCATTTTTTATGAAATTTTTTAGTAGGAAAAAAATAATTTTAATAAAAAGGCGACTATTTAGTCATCTTTTTTCTGTTTATAGTCTACATACAGTTTTTTAATGATAAAATTTAATGTTATGCTTAAAAAATATAAGCCCAAAATAGTTAATAAGATTTCCACTAAATATTTTTACTATAATAATTGAAAATATTATTGCCAATAATGTTAGTTTTATATTAGTAGTAGTTTTTATTTTTTTGAATAATATTTTGAATAAAGTAATGATTTTAGTGTTATATAAAATATAATAAATAAAATTATAAAATTAAATATTCTATTGCTCTTGCCAATGACTGCATTTATAAGCATAATGATATTCTCCTGTGTGGTAACCTTGATATACTGTAGGTATCCAGTCTACTTTACAAGTTTAGATAGTCTAAGCAGTTTAAGTAATACTACTTATGGTGAAGTAAATATTAATCAATTTTTTATTTTTTCCTTTTTTTAATTATACTAAAAATTACAGGAGTAACTAAAATATTTATGATTAATAAGCTATGAGCTATTAAATTAGCATATTTATATGATGAGCTAAAGAAATAAATTGTAACTAAAATACATATAATAATATTAAATAAAAATATCTTTTTTTCTGTATTATTTAACATGCCCAATTACCCGCTGCACCAATGATAGTTCCTACCGTTGCTCCAGTTATACCTACCACCCAGCCTGCCGGACCAGCTCCAGCTAATATTCCAGCCCAAGTATATAAAGCAGTAGAAGCAACACTTAAACCAAACATAGCGTTAGAGCAAGCATTTCGAAATGTATAGATATTATTTATCATATTATTTTTAGATGTATTTCTAATTTCTTTTATAGTATTAGTCAAATCTCCATCACCATTTTCTTTTATAAAATGATCGTTTAAATTAGATATATATTGACTTATAATTATATCGTTTAATGGGCTATTTATTTCTTTAAGTCTTTGGTTAAGAGATGGATCATTAGTAAATTGAAATCTATATATGCCACTTTTCTTTTGTAATTTAATATAGTCTTTAATTATTAATGCTTCTTCTATATCTTTATTAGATATTTTAATTTGTGGTTTTTTTTCAGCCTTAGCCACATTATCATAATTACTAACTAAAGCAGAGATTGGCGTGATAATTAAGCTAGATGCTAACACTGCATTAGCAAATTTTAATTCTCTACTCATTTTAATTATCCTCCTTTATTGATAAAATTTTAATTTTGAAATATTGTGATCACTTCTATTTACATTTTTATTATATCATTAAGAATATAAGAAAACAAGGTCTATCTTTTTTTAAAAATATATGGTATAACAAGGGGGATTGCGGTTGCAAAACAAAGAAATCATTTCTAAAAAATAATAAAATTATTTTTTGTTTAATATTAAAATTTGAGTTTGAGAATTAAAAAAAGACGACTATTTGTCGTCTTTTTATTTATTTTTTATTTTAGTGTATAATTTTAATATATATATATATAATAGCTACAATTATTATATGAAAAATTACTGTTATTAAATTTAATTCTTTTTTAATATTATATAATATAATATTTCAATCGTTATTGATATTATACTTATTGAGATATAGTGTTTTAAAAAGTTACCCATTATTTATGTAGTCCCAAGTTAATTTTCCATTTTTAAATAAAGTACAACCATATTCTTTACTTCCATAAGTTTCTACTAATTTACCGAAAACAAAACTGCAAGCCCATCCCATTAAGGGACCAACAGCTGCTCCCCATCCTCCAGTTATTCCAGCTCCAATAACTCCACCAGCAACTGAAGCAGATATACAAGCAATTTTACTACTAAATAAACAAGCCCAACTAAAAGCTACTTCTTTTCCTTTAGACCTTTTATTTAATTTAAAATTTTTTTCTTTATTGTTATTATCTACTGAAATAGAGAATGAATTATCAAAATCTACACCATTCCAAGAATATAATTTAAAAGTTTTATCTTTATTTTTTTCTTCTGTTTGAGTTGAAACAAATTTTATTTCAGGTGTTTCATCTGTATAAAGATTGTAATAAGTGTTATCTTCCTCGCTAAAATAATTTATTATCGCTACTATTTTTTCATCATCTACTATTTGGTATGCTGATAAAAATTTCATATTATTTAAATTTAGATATTTTTCTATATCTTTGAAATTTTTTAATTGTTGATAGTTATTAAATTCTTTTATTTTATTATTTTCTACTTTAGCAGGGCAAATTGGGTTATCAGCCTTAGCCACATTATCATAATTACTAACTAAAGCAGAAATAGGTGTAACTAATAGACTTGAAGCTAAGATTGCCGATAAAAATTTTTTGTGTTTCCTAATTTTTATTGCCTCCTTTTTTTTAATTTAATATATTTATTTGCAAGAAAATATATTTTAAAATATTTTAGTACTAAGATATATCTTGCAGCTTAATCATAGCATATAAACATTATAAAACAAGGAAAAAAAGACTGAAAAACACCGCTATATTCATGAAAAACAGCACTCTGTTTAATTAAGATAAAAATATAAATAATACAGGAAAATTAACATCAGATTATAAAGTTTTCATGACTATTAAATTAAAGTAAAATTATATAGTAGACTTTTAAAATTAAACTGTATTAATTAAAAAATTTTTTGATTTATATTTATAATTTAAAAAATTTTTATAAACAAATAAATATAAATGTTTTATTGACATACAGGTTAAAATAATATACAATATTTAGGTGAATTATAAATTTTAATTCGCAGCTTATGTATTTATAACATAGGAAATTAACAATCAACTTAGACTTTTTAAATTCGGAGGGAGGGAAGTCCAATGTCAAAAACTGTAGTTCGTAAAAACGAAACACTAGAGGACGCTTTACGTCGTTTTAAGCGTGCTGTTTCTAAAAACGGTACAATTCAAGAAGTTCGTAAACGTGAGTTTTACGAAAAACCAAGTGTTCGCCGTAAGAAAAAATCAGAAGCGGCTAGAAAACGTAAATTTTAGTTATAAAACGCAAAATTTATTTTAGAAACTAAAATCTAAAGATTTCCCTCTTTTAGATTTAATAACCTTAGGAAATTTCCTAAGGTTATTTTTATTTTTCTCTTAAAATTTTTATTTAATAAAATATAATTAAAAATATTTTGTTCGTTATTTTAATAAAAAAATAAATATTATTTTCTAAATGTATGTATTTATGCTATAATAATCTTGTATAAAATATACAAAATATAATTTATAAACTTAAAAACAAACTTTTAAAATTTATATTTATTAGGAGAAAATTTATCATGACAAAAAGACGTGCTTTACTTAGTGTATCGGATAAGAAAGGATTAATTGATTTTGCTAGAGGTTTAATTGAGCAAAATTTTGAACTTGTTTCTACTGGCGGAACTTTTACCGTTCTTAAAGAAGCTGGGATTGAGGTAAAACAAGTATCAGATATTACAGGATTTCCAGAAATTATGGACGGGCGTGTAAAAACTTTGCACCCAGCAGTACATGGAGGTATCCTAGCTAATCGTAGTTTAAATCACCACTTAGACGCTATTAAAGAACATAATATTAAACCTATTGATTTAGTCTGTGTTAATCTTTATCCCTTTAAAGAAACTATTGCAAAAGCAGATTGTACAGAAGAGTTAGCTATTGAAAATATTGATATCGGCGGACCAACCATGTTACGTTCAGCTGCGAAAAATTTTAAAGATGTTATTGTTGCTGTTGCCCCTGATGATTATTCGGTAATTTTAGAAAAAATTGCTAGTAAAAGTGATGATTATGACTATCGCAAATCTTTAGCTGTGAAAGTTTTTGACCACACTGCAAGTTATGATAGACAAATTGTAAATTATTTTGTTGATGATAATATTGAATTAAGCTACACAAATAAAAAAACTTTACGCTACGGAGAAAATCCTCAGCAAAAAGCATATTTTTATAGCGACAAAAAGCCAGCTGCTAATACAATAGCAGGAGCTAAGCAGTTGCAAGGAAAAGAATTATCATATAATAATATTCGTGATGCAGATGCGGCCTTAGAGGTTGTAAAAGAATTTTCACATCCAGCAGTTGTAGCCGTTAAACACATGAATCCTTGTGGTGTTGGAGTTGGAGAAAATATTTATGAAGCCTACACTAATGCTTACAAGGCTGACCCAGTTTCTATTTTTGGTGGAATTGTTGCCCTTAACGAAGAAGTAAATAAGGAAATAGCAGAGGAGATGGTAAAAATATTCTTAGAGGTAATTATTGCTCCTAGCTATTCTAAAGAAGCCTTAGAAGTTTTACAAGTTAAACCCAATTTACGACTTTTAGTGTGTGAAACTACAAAAACACAGGCTAATACCTTGCAATATGTTTCTGTTTCTGGTGGTTTGCTAGCCCAAACAGTAGATAGTTTAGGACTAGCAGATACAGAATTTAAGGTTGTAACAAAGAAAAAACCTAGCCCTGAAGAAGAAAAAGCATTTGAACTAGCTTGGAAAGTAGTAAAACATGTAAAATCTAACGCCATTGTTTTGGCAACGAGTAAATCTACAATAGGTATAGGTGCCGGTCAGATGAACAGGGTTGGTTCTGCAAAAATTGCCTTAGAAAAATTAGACGGACAGGATAATGTTGTTCTTGCTTCGGACGGATTTTTCCCTATGGGAGATACGGTAGAACTGGCAGCTAAATTTGGCATAGGTGCAATTATTCAACCTGGAGGTTCTATTAAGGACCAAGATTCAATAGATGTAGCAAATAAAGAAAATATTGCTATGGTTACAACAGGTATAAGACATTTTAAACATTAATTTTAAGTTTTTAAACTATTATTTTAAAAATAAATTTTTTCCAAAAGGAGTTTGTGTATGAAAGTATTGGTCATAGGACGTGGTGGACGTGAACACGCACTTTGTAGAAAAATAAAAAAGAGTAAAAAAGTTGCTAAGGTATTTGTTGCACCTGGTAATGACGGCATGAGAAATGATGCTACATTAGTAAATATTGCAGAATTAGATTTTGAAAAATTAAAAGATTTTGTTAAAAAAGAAAAAATTGATTGGCTTATAGTTGGTCCAGAAGAACCTTTGGTTAAGGGAATTTATGATGAATTAAGTCCGCTAGTTAAAGTTTTTGGTCCTGATAAGTACACGGCACAAATGGAAGGGTCTAAGTCTTTTGCTAAGGAAGTTATGACAAGATTTAATGTACCCACAGCCGCCTATGAAGAATTTACAAATTTATCTTCTGCCTTAGACTATGCAAAAAATTCTAAGTATCCTCTAGTAATAAAAAAAGACGGTTTGGCAGCTGGTAAGGGTGTGGTAATAGCTAATAACTTTGGTGAAGCAGAGGAATGTTTAAAAAATTTTTATGGTGAAGATATTTTTTGCAAGATTGTTATAGAAGAATTTTTAGAGGGAGAAGAATTTTCTTTGATGGCATTTGTTAATGGAGAGATAGTTATTCCTTTTGATGAGATTGCCCAAGACCACAAAAGAGCCTATGATTTTGACAAGGGTGCTAATACTGGAGGTATGGGAGCATATAGTCCTGTTCCTCAAATTAGTAAAAAGGATCGCAAGCAGGCTATTGATGAAGTCTTACTTCCTGTGTGTAGGGGTCTTGCTAGTGAAGGAACTTCTTATCATGGTTTCTTGTACGCTGGACTAATTGCTAGCCAAGATGGTGTTAAAGTAATTGAATTTAATGCAAGATTGGGCGACCCAGAGGCACAAGTTTTACTTGAAAAAATGGATAGCGATATTATGGAAGTTATTGAAAAAATTTATAACAATGAAGAAGTAAAATTAAAATGGTCAGACGATGCAGTGTGTGGCGTAGTTTTGGCAGCAGAAGGTTATCCAGCGTCTTATCTTAAAGGAATTGAATTAGAGAATTTTACTTTAAAGGATACTTGCTATGTTGCCGCCTTAGAAGAGAAAAATGGGATTTGGTTTTCAAATGGTGGCCGTGTTTTATTAGTTTACGGACGTGGTAAAGACATAAAGGAAGCCAAAGCAAATGCTTATAAGGCGATTGATAACCTATCCTTAAGTCCAAAATTATTTTTTAGAAAGGATATAGGAGATAAGGCGATAAAATAAATTTTGATTTGTAAGTATAGCAAAAGTAAATAGCTATTTAGTGTCGAAATTTTTTAATATGAATTTTAATTTTAACCTAATTGAATATGAATTTTAATTGCTGCTAGAAGTTTTAAAACTTTTAAAATTGAAAATATAACTCAAGATATTCACTACATATCTTGAGTTTTTATTTTGTAATTTTCTATTTTATTTTTTAATTTTATAAACTTAGATATATTTTTAATTTTAAAGTTTATAAATATAATTTTTATACTATTAATATAGCAATAAAATATCCTAATTATTTATAATATTGTTAAAAATAAATAAGACGCAAGTTATATAAAAAACAAAAAGATAAGTTTTATTGAGGTAGGTAATACGGGGACTGCTATTCTTGCTGGAATTATAAAAAAAAGATTTGGTTAAATTTCATTGAGTGAATTTGATATAAATGAGAAAAAATTATAAAGTTTAGCTTTTATAAGTGCTGTAATAGAGGGGAATAAATGCTACTAAAAAGAGAACAGACTTGAGTGAAAATTAATTTTTACTTTTTATCTAAAAAATAAAAAATAACAGAATAAATTTATATTCTGTTTTTTATTGAATTTATTTTTTATATTAAATATTACTAAAAAATAGTGCAGATTTTTTATCTGCACTATTTTTATTTTTAAATTATGCTTCTAATGCTGCGTATGCATCGTTAAGAGTTTTCTTAAGAACATCAGCAGAATGTTTCATTTTAGCTAATTCATCTTCTGTAAGTTTTAATTCTACTACTTCACGAACACCTTCACGTCCGATAATAGCAGGTGTACCGATATATAGCCCTTCTACTCCGTAGTGACCATCGCAGTATCCAGATACAGCAAGTTCAGTATTTTCGTCACGTAAGATAGCTTTTACTATTGTCAATAATGAAATACCGATTGCATAGTATGTAGCACGTTTACGGTTGATAACTTCGTAAGCGGCACGCATAACTCTTTCTTCAATATTTTCAAAATCAGCTAGAGTAAATTTATTAGTTGATTCTAAGAATTGATTGAATTGTTTTCCGTAAACATAAACGTTAGACCAAGCGGCGAATTGAGTATCACCGTGTTCACCTAAGATGTAACCACGAACACTGTTAGGAGCTATATCTAATACTTCACCTAGCATGTAGCGGAATCTTGAAGTGTCAAGTGTTGTTCCAGAACCAACGATTTTGTTTTTAGGGAATCCTGTGAATTTTTGTAATGCGTTAGTTAATACATCAACAGGGTTAGAAGCTATAACGATAACCCCGTCAAATCCAGAAGCTACGATTTGCTCAGACATGTCTTTAACTACCTTCATATTTTTGTCAACAAGGTCAAGTCTAGTTTCACCTGGTTTTTGAGGTAGTCCACCACAGATTACAATAACATCTGCATCTGCACATTGTTCATATCCACCTGATGTAACTTTAATAGGTGGAACTAAAGCTCCAGCATGGTTTAAGTCCATTGCTTCACCTTCTGCTTTTTCTGCGAAGAAATCAATTAAACCTAACTCTTCGCATAAACCACTTGAATATAATTGATATGCAAAACTCATACCTACCATACCAGCACCTATTAAAACGACTTTTCTGTTTTTAGCTTTCATAGAAAACTCCTCCATTATTATAATTATAAATTTTTATTTTTTGAAAATTAATGAAATTATTAATTTCCTTATGAATTAATTATAGCACATTATTTTAAAAAAAGAAAGCGAAATCAAAAAAAAGATAAAAATTTTTTAAAATAAAATAATGAGTTTAAATTTTATGCTTTTTACTTATTTTTTCTATTTAAAAAATGAAGCTAATTTAATTTTACTTTATATAATTTATATAAGAAAATTTGGTAATATTCGAAATATATTTTACTTGAGATAAAAAAATGGTTTATAATAAATTTTTATTTCTTAATACTAGACTTTATAAGTTTTATTTGTTAGAATTATTATATTGATGAAAAGGTTTCAATTTTACAAATTAAATATTAAATAAAACAAGATTGAGGAGTGATTATATATATGGGAGTATCAACGATTTATGACGTTGCCAAGGAGGCTAAGGTTTCTATGGCTACTGTATCTAGGGTTGTTAATAATAATCCTAATGTTAAAGAAGCGACAAGAGAGAGGGTAAAAGAAGTAATTAAAAGACTTAAATATACTCCGAATGCAGTTGCAAGAGGTTTAGCTAGTAAAAAAACTACAACTATTGGGATAATTTTACCAGATATTTCAGACTTGTCTTCTTCTGAAACGGTTAGTGGAATTGAATCAGTAGCCAATATGTATAAATATAATGTTATTTTAGCTAATTCTTCTAGTAGCAAAGAAATAGAACGTGATATTTTAAATTCTTTTATGAGTAAGCAGGTTGATGGAATTTTATATGTGGGAGATTCTATGCCTGAAAGCACTAAGTCTTATTTAGAAGATTTGGACGTACATTTAGTTTTATCTGGGAATATAAGTACAGATAATAAATTTTATTCTGTGAATATTGATTATGAAAAGGCTAGTTATGATCTAACAAAAGAATTTTTAGAAAAAGGTCGTAAAAAAATTTCCTTGATAATTAGTTCCTACAATTCTCAAAAAGCTCAGCGTATTATTAGTGGTTATAAAAAAGCTCTTTCTGAATTTGCTATGGAGTTTGATTCTAGTCTAATTATTGAGGGTTATAAAACTTATAAAGATAGTGAAAAACAAGTTTTTGTACGTTTGAAAGATTTAGGGGCAGAAGTAGCAATCACCATGTTTGATGAAGCGGCTTTAGCAATCTTGCATCAAGCACAAGATTTTAAAGTTGCAGTTCCTAAAGAGTTAGAAATAGTTTCTTTTGAAAATACTAAGTTGGTAGATATGACAAGACCAAAAATATCAACAGTATTCTGTCCGATATTCGATATTGGAGCAGTATCTATGAGAATTTTAACAAAAATTATTGATATTGAAAAAGCTAAGAAAAAAGATAAGGAATTTGACGAGGGAGACTTAGAAGAAATTAAGGCTAATAATAATCAACTATTCCTACCACATAGAATTATCCACAGACAAACAACAAAATAATAAATTATCTAAGCCCCAGCAGAATTTTTGCTAGGGCTTGTCTTATTTTAATAAAAATAAATTTAATAATCTAATAAGTAAAATAAAAAATTTTTTGAAATTACAATAAAATTTGAAAAATAAGAGTATAATAAAAAACAAGGAAGTTAAATTCCTTGTTTTTTATTAACCTAAAACTCCGTATAATTAATTTATATATTTTATTTAAATAAAAAGCTAACAAGACCTTAAACTATTTTTCTAAAGTATTGCTAGTTTTTAGAAATTTATGAATATATACCTACTTAATAATAGCTAGTTTTTTATTCTTTAGGTAGTAGTAAGTAAATATCAGGGAAAGACCAGTAACTAGCCAAGTAGCTAAGTCAGCAAGACATATTGCTAAATAACCGTAAGTTCCTGTGAATAAAAAAACGACGATTACTCGCATAAGTAGTTCTATTATACCTGCAAACATGGCAGTTATAGCAAAACCGTAACCTTGTAAAACATTTCTATATAGTATTAGGAGTGCTAAAATAGGATAGCCCCAAACTACCGTATGAAAATAAGTAGTCGTAGCTTTTATTAGTTCTGGATTTTTTTCTTCTGTAAATAAGTTTGCGACCTGTTCACCAAAAGTTATTATTAAAAATGCAGCAAATATACTTATAGCAACAGAAATTAGGGCTGTGTAATTTACCCCTTTTGTAATTCTTGTGAATTTTTTTGCTCCGAAGTTTTGGCTGGTGTAGGTAGCCAAGGCACTACCCAAAGCCACATAAATATAGAGTACTATATTTTGAATACGAATTGCAACGCTAAATCCTGCTATGTGTTCTGTTGAAAAACCATTTAAAAAACTTTGAACTACAATTACACCAATTCCTGTAAAAGAAAACTGCATACCCATTGGTATACCCTGTAAAAGTAAATTTTTTAATAATTTTTTTTCGATAATTTTTTCTTCTTTTTTAATTCTTAATTGAGGGTATTTTATTATTATAAAGATGTAACAAGTTATGGCAGCTATTGTTTGACTAATAATAGTTGCAAAAGCAGAACCAACGATACCGTATTTTAAAATTGCTACAAAGATATAAACCAAGCTGGCGTTACTAACAACAGAAATTCCTAAAAATATAAGGGGTGCAAAACTATTTCCTATACTTCTTAATATTCCAGCAAATAAATTATAAAATAAATTGGCGATACATCCCAAATATAAAACAAGTAAAAAATTGTGAGTCATATCAAATAAATTTTCGGGAGTATTCATAAGTTTTAAAAAGTAGCCGTTAGTAAGTGATAAAATCATACTAAAACTCAAACCGACAATAATACATAAAATAATAGAATTATAGGCATATTTTCTAAATTTTACAAAATTTCCTGCACCGAAACTTTTAGCCATATTAATACTGAAACCCTGGGTAATACCGATAATAGAACCTATAACAACAAAGCTGACAGTAGAAGCAATACCTATAGAAGCAAGAGCCTCTTTTCCGACATACTGACCTAAGATTATCGAGTCAATAATTAGGTAGAGATTTTGCATAAGTCCACCAATAAAAATAAACAAAGCAAAGTTTAATATTTGTGGCAAAATTTTGCCTTTTGACATATCATTCATAAGCTACCCTCCAATAAAAAGCACTCAATAATTTTATACCTAATAACAAATAAAATCAATAGTAAAATAGGATAATAAGAATTTTATTAAATAATTATTTAATTTAAAACTCTTTCAAAGTGAAATTATTACATTTGTCATATTTTTTTATTATATCCTGTACTGAAAAATAATTTTATTTTTTATTACAATGTTTATAAGGGATAAAGCAAGGAGGGAAATTATGTTATTATCTGTTAAAAATTTAAGTAAAAAAATTGGAGATAAGGAGATACTAAAAAATATTTCTTTTGATGTGAAGGCTGGTGAGTGCCTTGCCCTGATAGGACCTAACGGAGCAGGAAAAACAAGCCTGTTCAAACATTTATTGGGTCAAATGCAGGCTTCAAGTGGGAGTATCAGAATAAGCAATAAAGAAGTTTCGGATATAAGTTTAAAAGAAGAAATTGCTATTTTGGGGCAAGAAAATTCTGTGCCGAAAAAGTTAAAAGTAAGAGAATTAATTGAGTTTTGTCAGACCATTTATAAAAATCATCTTTCTTTAGCTGAAATAGATGCCATTTTAAATTTTTCTTCGGAACAAAAAAATCAGTTGGTTAGTAAATTATCCGGAGGTCAAAAGAGATTTTTATTTTTTATTTTGAGTTTGATAGGCAAGCCTAAAATTTTATTTTTAGATGAACCAACTTCTGCCATGGACACTGAAACTCGAATACGTTTTTGGGAAATAGTTAATGACCTAAAATCAAAGGGTATGACAATTATTTATTCTTCTCATTACATAGAAGAAGTTGAACACACAGCAGAGCGTATTTTGGTATTAAATAAGGGAAGTTTAATAAAAGATACAAGCCCCTACGCTTTGAAATCTGAAGACTTAGAAAAAGAATTTACTATTCCTAGCAAATATCTACCACTTATAAAAGAAATAGAATTTATTAAAAACTTAGAAATTAAAAAAGATAATCTTGTTTTTAATACAAAAAATGCAGATGAGGTTTGGAATATTTTAAAAAATTCTTGTAGTCTGAATGAAATAGAAATACAAAATCGAACTTTACTAACGGCAATATTTGAAAATACAAAGGAGGGGAAATAAGATGACTAGTTTTTCAGCTTTATTAAAAACAGAGTGGCTTTTATTTAAAAGAAATTTATCATTATTTATTATGGGAATTGGTCTGCCTGTCATGATATTTCTACTTATGTCGTCTATCTTGACAAAATCTTATCCAGCAGAGATTATTCCCAATGTAATAAAATATATTATGATAGCAATGTGTATCTATTCTAGTATTTCTTTTTCTATAATATCTTTTCCTATGATGGTTGTTGAAGATAGGAATACAAAATGGTTTGATTTTTTAAGTATGAAACCTATTAAGATTTGGCAGTATTATCTGGTTAAAATTTTAAGAATAGTGGCTAATTTTGTTATTGCTATAATCTTTGTTTTTTCTATCGGTTACTTTGTTAAGGGGGTAAAACTTTCTGCTAGTGAATGGTTGATTTCTTTTCTAATTATTCTATTTGGTTCAATTTGTATGATGGGAATTGGTTTTTTATTAACACTGTTAAGAACTTCTGAACAGGTTGCAGCTTTTAGTAATATTATTCTTATATTTTTATCCATGATTAGTGGCTTGTGGTGGCCTATAGATACTTTTCCAGAATTTTTACAAAAAATAGCAAAATTAACACCGACTTATCATATCAATAATATGGCAAATGAATTTTTAAATAAAAAAGCCTTTGCTAGTAACTCATTTTTCGTCTTAATAGCCTATTTTTTCGTCTTAGTTTTTATTACCCTACTACTAAGAAAAAGATATAGGGCTTAGTAAGTTTATTGTGGTATAATTTAGGAAAGAATTTTTTAAAGAGGTACTTATGAATTTATTTTCTGTCTCAAAAGAAAAATACAGTTTAATGTTTTATATTTCTTTATTTTGGCTAATTTTTCCTTTTTACTACACCTATACAGGTGATTACCCTGCTTATATGTTTTACTTAACAGTTATAATGGGATTTTGCTATATCGCTTCACTCTATCTAGAAAATAAATTTATTTCTTATCTTATGTGGAGTTATATGTGCCTTTATTCTTTGGCTAGTGCTTTAATTTTTTCAGTATTTAATAGTATGATGTTTATTTATCATAGTTCTCTGATAAATTATAAGTATAAGGATACCAATATAAAATCTTTTAGACACTTTAGTTTTTTTCTCTGTATAGCCATAATTTATATAAATTACAGCTTATTAAGTAATGCAAAATTTTATGAGCGTTTTGTTGGTCTTGTCCTAGTTACGCTGTGTTTAATTATGCACCTATCCGCTAGACTTAATATTTTAACGGCTGAGAAGGAATATGAAAAATTAAAACACAATGAATATATTAATAATCTTCTTGCAGAAAATGAAAGAAATCGTATAGGTCGTGATTTGCATGATACACTGGGTCATGTTTTTGCAACTTTGAGCCTAAAATCAGATCTAGCCATAAAATTTTTGGAAAGAGGAAAATACTCAGAAGCTAAACAAGAAATAGCAGAATTTAATAGCATAACAAAGGATACTTCAAAACAAATTCGTCAGATAATAAATAATCTAAATTATAGAACTTTAGAAGAAGAACTTTATCTAACCAAAGAAATTTTAGACTTGGCAAATATAAGATTTGAAATTCATGAAAATTTTGCTAAGGGCAACCTATCTCCCACAGAACAGTCAACACTTGCTATGGTACTAAGAGAATGTATCAATAATATTTTAAAACATAGCGAAGCAACTTTTTGTAAAATAACTTTTCAAGAAGATGTAAAAGAATTAGCCTTTTATATAGAAGATAATGGTAAGGGTTTTGGGAATTTGACTGGTAAAGAATTAAAAAGTATCAAAGAAAGAATGATACTAGTAGACGGTAAGGTCGCAATAGAAAATATAAAAAATCCGACACAGATAAAAATAACTATTCCCAAAGGAGTAACAAAATGAAAATATTACTAGCAGAAGACCAAAGTATGTTAAGAGATGCCCTAGCCAAACTTTTACTTTTAGAAGATGATGTAAAAAATGTTATTCAAGCAAGTAATGGTGTAGAAGCCCAAGACTTATTAAGCCAAGATAATTTTGATGTTGCAATACTAGATGTAGAAATGCCGGTCAAGACAGGTTTAGACGTCTTAGAATATATCAAAGAAAATAATATGGCTACCAAGGTAATTATCGTTACAACCTTTAAAAGAAGAGGTTATTTCCAAAGGGCAATAAAAAATAATGTTGACGCCTATGTTTTAAAAGATAGGTCAATAGAAGAATTGATGACTACTATCAGGAGAGTTTTGCAAGGAAAAAAAGAATATTCACCAGAACTTATGGAAAATATTGTTTTGTCTGATAATATTTTATCAGCCCAAGAAATAAAAATATTATTGCTTATTGAAAGTGGTTTGAGCAATAAAGAAATTGCTAAAAAAATGTATCTGTCAGAGGGAACGGTAAGAAACTATATTTCTAATATTCTAAATAAACTTGATGCAAGTAATAGGCTAGCAGCTCTTAATGTGGCTAAAGATAGAGGATTTTTATAAACTTTAGAATGGCGAAAATTTTAAAATTATTTTAAATATAAGTTATCTTTATAAAAACTTTAGAAAAAATGCAAGAGTAAGAAATTATTTCTAATATTCTAAATAAACTTGACGCAAGTAATAGACTAGCAGCTCTTAATGTGGCTAAAAACAGAGGGTTTTTATAATTTTTAAAACGGTGAAAATTTTAAAAATTATTTTAAATATAAGTTATCTTTATAAAAAATTTTAGAAAAAATACCAGAGTAAGAAACTATATTTCTAATATTCTAAATAAACTTTACGCAAACAATAGACTAGCAGCTCTTAATGTGGCTAAAGACAGAGGCTTTTTATAATTTTAAAATGGCGAAAATTTTAAAATTATTTTAAATATAAGCCAAGGTTTAGCTAATATTTCACAAATATAAAGATATAAGTATAATTAAAGGCAAAAATTCTACAAGGTGCAGAGTTTAGCAAAAACACTTTACAAGTTTTAACATAAATTTTATTTTATTCACTTAAAAATTTAAGATATAATTTACTTTATAAAAAACTACCGATTTTATAAAAATCTATAAAACAAGGACTGAACTTTATCTTTTTATAATCAATACTTTAAGAATTGTATAACTTGTAGTTATTTTTAAAATCCCTATTTTTACTAAGATATAGTTTTATAAAATATTTATCTAAAAAATTATTTTAGTACCCTACAAATAATTTCTTGTTAGAGAGCAAATATTTTATAGGACTATATTTTTTTGCTATAATTAGTATGAAATTTATTTTGAGGAGATTTTAATGAAACTTATATCGTGGAATATTGATTCTTTAAATGCGGCACTTACTAGTGATTCTGCTCGTGCTTTGTTATCAAGAGATGTTATTAATACTTTAGTAAAAGAAGATGCAGATATAATTGCAATTCAAGAAACAAAATTATCAGCAACTGGACCCAGCAAAAAACATTTAGAAATTTTAGCTGACTACTTCCCAGCTTATGAAGTAGTTTGGCGTTCATCGGTAGAACCTTCCCGCAAGGGTTATGCAGGAACAATGTTTTTATACAAAAATACCCTGCCCCAACCAATCCTAACTTATCCAAAAATAAATGCACCGACAACTATGGATAGTGAGGGTCGTATCATAACTTTAGAATTTGCAGAATTTTTTGTTACGCAAGTTTACACACCAAATGCTGGCGATGGTTTAAAAAGATTAGCCGAAAGACAAGAATGGGATATTAAATATGCCGAATACTTGGCAGAATTAGACAAGCAAAAACCAGTTTTAGCAACAGGAGATTATAATGTTGCCCACAAAGAAATTGACCTAGCCAATCCAGCTAGCAACAGAACATCACCGGGCTTTACAGATGAAGAAAGAGACGGCTTTAGCAAGTTGTTAGCCCGAGGTTTTACAGACACATTCAGATATGTTCATGGCGACATCAAAGACGTTTATTCTTGGTGGGGACAAAGGGTAAAAACTAGCAAGATAAACAATACTGGCTGGAGAATAGACTACTGGCTAGTGAGTAATAGACTAGCCGATAAAGTTAGAGTATCAGAAATGATTGACTCTGGTGCAAGACAAGACCACACACCTATAAAATTAGAAATAGATTTAAATTTTTAAAATTATAATTTCTTTATTTTATTTTTAATATGTGCTATTATGAAAGAGGTATAATAAAACAAGAAAGAGGTGTTAAAATGCAAAAATTTTCAAGAAAATGGGAAAAAATTTGTGCTTGGATAGCTAATATTATCATGATTTTATTTTCAACCTTGCTTGCTTTCGTAGTTTTTAGTGGCGAACTTAGTGATTTAGTTAATAGTCAAGAATTCAAAGGAGCTTTTGAAGAAGGTTTAAGAAGTTCTAATAGAGCATCTACAAATTATGATTTAAATTTTTTATTGTCGAGCATAACTACATTTTTAAAAATTTATACAATAATCATTGTAGTAATAACAGTTCTTGCTATAATTTTTAGTTTCTTAATGAAGAAAAGAATATTGGCAGGAGTGCTATTTTTAATATTAGCTATACTGACATTTTTAGTAACAGTTGCTTGGCTATTCCCAGTATATATATTATACCTAGTTGTAGCTATAAGGTTATTTATTAGAAAACCAAATGATGATTTCAATAATTTCTCAAATAATAGTGAAGATAATAAAAATATTGAAGTTGATAAAATAGAATATATTTAAAAAAATCCCGTCTAGGCGGGATTTTTTATCCTAAAATACAAAATTACAAATAATTATTTCTTAAATTAAAAAAATTTTTTTCAGTAAAAAATTAAACTCGAGTTTTTTATTTTGAAAAACTAAGTAAAAAACCTTATTTTTATACTAAAAATTATAAGTATAGGAGTGGAGATTATTTTCTTGATATATTAATAATATATGCAGGTTTTAAAATGAAACTACTATTATTAATAGCAGCTATATTAAGTATAAGGATAAATATATTTCAAATTATTTTTCAGAAACTAAACGTAAATTTTAAAATAAAATCATTGCAAGAACTAACAAAAAATTTAGTTTTTACAATGATTTTTTATTTTGAATTAAATTTATTTTTTCAAATGCTAAATTAAAAATTTAGTCTGCAACAACTTTCAACTGACCCAAGATAGTAAATAATTTTTCTTGGGCTTCTTCCAAAGTGAAGCTAGTTTTTAGCAACCAGTAGCTAACAAAGGCAGTAATTCCTCCCGAAAAAATATGAATGTAGGAAGTATCAATTTGCATTGAAGTTCCATCAACTCCTTGCATATTAGCAGAAATCAACATTTCATTAAAAGCGGCAGAAAAGGCTGCTGGCTGACTAGTTAATAGTTGATAAATTACAAAACGATGTTCTTCAACCGCCCTTAGAATATTATCTAAAAATAATCTGTTTTCAGCTTCTGTAATACTAGCTAAGTCTTTGACAAGTGGTTCACAGGCCTGTTCGATTGAAAAAAGAATTTCTTTTAGCATACTGTCGTAAAGATGTTCTCTGGTTTCGTAATGTTGATAAAAGGCATTTCTTGACACTTGGGCTAGGCTGCATATTTCCTTAACAGAAATTTTAGTTATTTCTTTTGTTTGTAGTAATTCTAAAAATGCTTTTTGCAAGGCTAATTCAGTTTTTTTAAAACGTAAATCTTCTTTTTATTTTTCAAATTTTATTTTAGCAATTAATTTATTTAAAAATTTCAATAAAATAAAAAATATTTTTACCCATCAAATTTAAAAAATTTTGTAATAATTTTTAATTAAGATATTAAAAAATAATTTTATGTTTAGATAAATTACCCCAAAGATATTAAAAATTAAATTTCACTTTACTTATAAATAAATTACAAAATTTTAAATTAATAGTTAGAAATTTATTTCCCAATCTATCAAATAAATTCACAGCCATAAAACTTTACCCTAAAAGTTTCAATATTAACTTAGAACTTATTTTTGCAGGAAGAATTAAAGAAAATTTTTGAATTTACCCTCTTAATAAATTAGAAAAATTTAGAATTTTATTTTCCAAGCTAACATAAAAATCCCAAAGAATAAAATTTTTTAGCCTCTGGGATTTATTTTTTAAATAATTTTATTAATTTTTAAATTTGCCAACTAAACTACTAGGTAATTTGCTCGTAATACTTTTTGTTATAAAAAATAGGATTATTAAGAACAAGCCTTTAATTATATTAAAAGGAATAATACCGTAGGCTACGATAGTTTTAACATTAGTTACTATGTCTGATAAGTTTATTATGTAACCGTACAGGGGTAATAAAATAAAATAATTCATTAAAGACATTACTAATGTTATAGCTACAGTTCCTACTATTCCACCTATAATAGTTTGTACATTTCCTTTTTTATAAAAATATACTAAGCAAGTTAAGAATACAAACTCAACTATTATATTGGCTATACTTCCTGTTGGTTCGTGTGAAATTAAGGAGAAGTGCAGGAAATTTTTTAGTAATGATATTACTAAAGTTTGTTTGTAACCTAATATAGATAAACCTACAAATATAGGAATAAATGATAAATCTAAAGTTAAAAATGGTGGCAAAAAAGGCACAGCCATTTTCACTAAAGATAGAATAAGAGAAACTACTGCAAGAAGTGCAGTTAAAATAAGTGTATGTGTATTTTTTTTATACATATTAACCTCTTTCCTATCTTCTAAAGGCAAAAAAATAACGTATTCAAAATTGAATACGAGGCATAATGGTACAACAAATAAACTTTCTACAAAGTTACCTATGACCTATCTTCTACCATCCAGACTATACTGTCGGTTTTGGAATTGCACCAAATCAGCTTACGCTCGCAGACTTTACTGCCGATCGGGAATTTCACCCTGCCCCGAAGATAATATTAAATTTTATAGCTAAATTATAGCTAAAAAAATATTCTTTGTAAAGTAATAAGTTGTATAAATAAGCAATTAATATTTAAAAAATGGATGCTAAATTTACAATTATTCTATAGTAATTTGTAATTGTAGAAAAAACTTTTAAAAAATGGTATATTAAAGCTAACCTTATACATAAAGGAGGATAATAAATGAGTACTTATAAAATTCTGGTTGTAGATGATGAAAAACCCATTGCTAAAATATTAGAATTTAATTTAAAAAAAGAGGGTTATGAAGTTGTCATGGCTCATGACGGAGAGCGTGCAGTTGATTTAGCCTTTAGCGAAAATCCAGATTTAATTTTACTTGACTTGATGCTACCAAAAAAAGATGGTATGGAAGTGTGTAGAGAAGTTCGTAATAAAATGAATGTTCCTATCATTATGTTAACAGCAAAAAATAGTGAAATAGATAAGGTCTTAGGTCTTGAGTTTGGGGCTGATGATTATGTAACAAAACCATTTTCAACTAGAGAACTGATGGCAAGAGTAAAAGTTAATTTAAGAAGAACTGCCAAAGCTAACGAGGAAAAAGCTGAAGAAGAAACTGATGAATTAAGAATTAAAGATATAGTTATTTATCCAGAAGCATATATAATTAAAAAACACGGAGAAAATATTGATTTAACTCGCAGAGAATTTGAATTGTTTTATTACCTATTCCAACACAAAGGACAAGTTTTAACAAGAGAAAATTTATTGCAGACAGTTTGGGGTTATGACTATTTTGGAGATGTCAGAACCGTGGACGTTACAGTAAGACGTTTACGTGAAAAGATAGAAGATGATTCAGCAAATCCAATTTATATTGCTACTCGTAGGGGGGTAGGATATTTTATGGGAGTAGATGAATAATGGCATTGGAATTAAAACGTAAAAAAAGATTTTTTTCATCAATTCGTTTTAAATTCGTAATAGTCTATGTTTTAGTTAATATTATATCCTTACAACTTGTTGGAGTTTATTTTACAACGCAACTGAAATCAAAAAATATTACTACCTTTCAAAATACAATAGTAGAGCAAGAGAAAAAGTTAAATTATAACATTTTAGAAGAAATGGTAAAAATACCGACAAGTGCCGACAAGTTAGCCATAGAAACCAACATAAAAAAAATAGCTACCGAGTTCACAACTACAAAATTATCACTGCTAAATATAGTTGATAATGAAATGACCATAGTTGCATCGTCAACAACAGACGGAAGTAAAAATTATTCAGGCAAACGTTCTGTTGACCCTATCGTTAGGCAGGTAATCAAGACAGGAGAAAGTGCCAGCAAAGAACAGACTGATGACAGTGGCAAAGTCTACTGGGTTTATGTAACACCGGTAAAAAGTGATGACCAAATTTTAGGAGCTATCTACATAGTTACAGATATTGGTAGTGTCTATGATGAAATTGCCGATATGTCTAACCTCTTGCTTATAGCAACTGTATTTTCTATTTCGGTGGTAACTTTTATAGGATTTTTTGCTTCAAAAACTATAACAAACTCTATCGAAAAAATGAGTTCTCAGGTAGATAATATGGCAGAGGGAGAATACGGAAATATTATTGGCATAAATACAAATGATGAAATTGGAGATTTAGCCATAGCCTTCAACCAAATTTCAAAAAAAATTAAGGAAGAACAGGGCATTACAGAAGCCGAAAGAAGAAAGTTATCAACTATTATAAGTAGTATGATGGACGGAATTATTTCAACCGATAGTAGCGGAAAAATAATTTTGATAAATCAAAGTGCCAAAGAAATGCTAGCCTATGATGAAGATTATATATTCATAGGTAAGGATGTTTTAAAGATATTAAATATTACAGAATACCAAACAATTTCAGAAATATTAGAAGCAGAAGACAGTCTTTTAATATCTATAAATGAAAATGATGAAGAGTTACTTTATAGAATAGAATTTACTCAGGTTATAGCAGAAGACCCAAATGAATTTTATTCTTTATCAAAAGTAGACGGTTATATCATAGTCTTGTACGATGTAACCGAAAAAGAAAGACAAGAAAAAGAACGTAGAGAATTTGTATCAACCCTATCTCACGAACTTAGAACACCACTAACAACTATGAATAGTTACATAGAAGCCTTAGAAGAAGGAGTAATTCACGACAAGGAATTAGCCCCAGCCTTTATAGACACTATTCATAAAGAAACTGTCAGAATGATTCGTATGGTAAATGAACTAATGCAACTCGGCAAGATGGATATAAAAGAGGAACATTACGACAAGGAACTTATGGATATAAATAAATTGGTAGAAAAAATAGTTGAACGTTTTAAAATGACCCACACCGATAAAAATTTTATTTTACATACACCAGAAGAACCCGTATTTGTTGATGGTGATTATGACAAACTTACCCAAGTATTCGACAACATAATAAACAATGCTGTCAAATATTCACCAAACGGAAAAAATATTGTTGTGCGTGTTAGACAAAACTACAATCAAAATAGGGTCAGTATATCCATAAAAGACGAGGGAATAGGTATACCACTAAGCCATATCGACAAAATATTTACCCGCTTTTACAGGGTGGATAAAAGTCGCCAGCGTAGCATGGGGGGAACAGGTCTAGGTCTATCTCTAGCAAAATCTATTATAGATGCCCACAGGGGAAAAATTTGGGCACAAAGTAGAGAGGGTTACGGAACTATTGTTTTTGTTATGCTACCTTCTGAAAATATGGCAGAAGAATGGTTATAGAGGTGAAATATGTTGAGAATTAAAAAAGAACGCATAAAAACATTTATTCTTCTAATTTTAATAAGTAGTAGCTTATTTTTAACCTATATAATAGTTGGCTACAAAACAAACTATGAAATACTAGGTGGTATCATAGAAGCTAAACAAGAAAATCAAAACATAACAAAAATACAACAAAATTCTCTGAACCTACTAAGCCCCTACATAATAATAAAAAATAATGTAAATGCTAGGGAGGAACAAGCACTACCAAATACCATTACAAAAGTTTCTAATGTAGAAGCCATTAAAAATAAAAATAATATTTCTCAGATAATAAAAGAATTGTCAGACTTAGATGTAGAAGTTTCAAGAATTAGTAATAATTCTATTAATGACATAATAACTCAAAGTAAAAACTACTTTATCATGAAATATAAAAACGATATTGACACTCTGTCATCGCAGGTACTTTATTCAGATGTAGATAAGCAGGCAATCAATTTAGATATTGATACAATTTTGCTATCAGATTCTAAAGACAACATCCTTTATTTTTACAAAAATGGAACAGAAAACTATATGCAGGTAGTTTTTAAGGAAAATATTTATAAAAGAATAGATGATTTATTTGTTAAAAATTCAAAAACATATAACAAGTATGTAATAGCTGGGTCTAGAGATTTTTATGTAAAAAAAGTTGCTGACTATACCATAGATGAATATAATACCTACAAGGTTGATATCAAAGATGTTTTTAATGATATTTTTAGTGCTAAAGGAAATGTCAAAATTAGCACATTAGCTTCCGAAACAAAAGAAATTACAGACGGTTATTCTATTCTTAGACAAAATGCAGACAGCATGATTTACATAAATCCATCTAACATGATAAATAATGCCAGAATTTTAAAAAGTAGTGAGATACAGTCAGAAGCAACAAGTTTTTTAATTTCTAGTTACTTGCCAAATTCCTACTATTCAACTCTTGGAATTGACGGAGATACAATAAGCTATCAAGAAGTATATAAAGAAGGTTTTGCATTTTCTGATGATTTAACAAGTGATATTAAAGTAAAAGTTACTAAGGAAGGAGTAGCTCAATTAACTATTCCTAGAGTTCATAAAGAAGCCCTAGTTTCTTCTAGCAAGTTGCCACTATATCACTTAGAAAATATAGCTGTAGTATTAAATTATATATATGCGAAGTTAGATATAGAAAAATTTATGGATATGGAATTAGCTTATAAAAAAACATATAAGAAGGATAGAATTATATACAGTCCAGCTTGGTATATAAATTATGACGGTAAATATTATAAATTTTCAGACTTAAAAGAAAAAAGGGTTAAAGGTGAATTATAATGGATTGGGGAAAAATAAAAACATTATTTATATATTTATTTCTAGTCTTTAATTTAATCTTAATTTCGATCTACGGATACTTAGTATATAAGAACAGGGTTGTAAATTATCATGAAATAGAGGCTATTGGTGCCTCTATGAAAAATGATAATATTACTGTCAAAGAGGTAGATAACACCAAAGAAAATTTAGGTTATCTATCAGCAGTTATTAAAAGAGTTGCTGAACCAGATTTAAGTTCTAAAGTTGGTTCTTACTCTTATTCATTTGAAAGTAAAGACGGACTAGAAAAGTTAAATATTAAATTAGAAAAACCTTTGACAAATATTAATTCTCCAAATTATAAGGAATTACTTAGCAGTTTTGTTAATGCAGACCTAACAAAAAATAAAACCTATGTTTTTGATGCTTATTTACCTAAAGAGCGTGTGGTGAATTTCCGTCAAACCTATGAAGGTGTGGTTATAAATTCTAATAAAAATGCCCTGATTCAGTTTGAAGTTGAAGATGACGGGAATATTTATAGACTTAGCCAAACAGCCTTTACAGATTTTAAAAAAGAAAATACGACAAATATAGCTTCTTATTCGCAGGTAATAAATAAGTTATACCACGAAAATCTTATCCCAAGGGATAGTGAAGTTAAGGCTACGATAGGTTATTATACCTATATTTCAAATGTAAAAAATCAAGTTTTAATACCGTCGTGGAAAGTAACCATAAGCGTAAAAAATAAAAATATCGAAAAAATTTATTATGTTGATGCTATTAATATCAAAATATTAGATAAGAATGAATAAAATATTTTAATGTAAAGAATATAATAAAGATTTATATAAATAAAAAAAGACAGCCGTAAAGTTGTCTTTTTTATTATTTAAACTTTTTAAATTTTTTATCAACGAGCTTTACAAAGATAATAAAAACTCTCAGAAATAATTTCTGAGAGTTTTTTAGTGTTCGCTGTTACATTTTAAACTTAGCAACTCTTGTATTTGATTTAAAGAATATTCTAGATGGTCTCGTTTTACATATAAAGAGCCGTATTCTCTTGTATCAATAATGCCAGCCTCTTTTAGTATATTTGTTTGATAAGTTATTGCGGGGGGTGATACCTGGAAAAATTTACTGAGTTTTTTATTAGTATTTAAACCAAAACTAATCATTCTTAAAATATCTAATCTTGTATCATCAGATAGAGCCTTTAAAACTTTTTTACTAATTACTTCAGCTTTTTTCATTTTTTTAGCATAAAAAATTGAATCAAGACCTATGCAATAGATGGGTTTATTGTGGGTGTTGTTAAAAGTTGTATCACCTTCATTAGGTTTAGTAATAATGTTGATACGGTTAGCTCCAAACATCAGGGGAACTACCTCTATTTCATTACCACATCTTTCTGCTTCTTCTAAGGAAATTCTTTTTATATCCTTATATTCTCTTTGCAGGGCTGATAATTTTTCACTTCCTAAAAAGTTGATACTAGCCTTATAAATTTCTGCCTTATCCATAGCTAAAACTTTTTCTAATTTTTTACTGAACAAGTCTTCAGCTTTTGTGAAATAATTTAAGTAAATTGGATATATAGTTTCAAAAACTTTAAGGGTGTTAGCTATAAATTGGCTAGGATTTTCATATATTTGCAGTAGATAGTATTTTACTTGACCACTTTCTTGCAGATTTTTTATAGCTTCTATAGTTTCAGCGTCATTACAAGATGTCGTACCTATTAACATTTTTAATGTAAATTTTATTTCTTCATCAGTCAATGTTTTTATGGCAGTTAAAAATTCATATACATTTTCTATATTTTGTTTTTTGTATAGACTTCTATAAGTCATTTGCAACATGGGATAAAAAGGAGAGCAGAATACATTATTAAAATCTAAAATGAGGGAACTAATTTCATTATATATAGCCTTGTATAGTGTGTAAAATTCAATAGTATCTATTTTATTTTGTTTTTCTTCTAAGCTAAACATATATTCTGGATTTAAACATTCAAGCCCGATTATGAAATCTAGCAACTGTCTTTTTTCTTTTGATGAAAATTTCATGATTTTATTCCTTATTTAATATTATTATAAGTATAATTTTACATTAAAAATTTATTTAATTCAATTTTTTAATTTTAATATAAGTAGGAAAAATAAATATTTTAATTTTTGAATTTATGTCAGTTTATATAATATTATGTTAGTTAAAAAATATTTTTATGGTATAATATGTAAATATAAATTTTAGAGGAAAATAAATAAGAGGAGATGTTTTTTTGAAAATATCTATATTGGCAAGTGGTAGTACGGGCAATAGTATTTATATAGAAAAAAATAATTTTCGCTGTCTTATAGACGCAGGTACGACCGGAAAAAGAATAACAGAAAACTTAAAAAAAATAGGTAGAGATATTAAGGATATAAATCATCTGTTCGTAACTCATGAGCATGTAGACCATATTAAGAGTGTTGGAGTTTTAGCAAGAAAATATAATATACCGATTTATGCCAACAAATTAACTTGGGAAAATATGAATATCGGTCAGATAGATACAGACTTAAAATTTCATTTTGAAAAAGATGAAACAAAAGATTTTGATGGAATTAGTATAAGTAGTTTTGGAGTAAGCCACGACGCAGCAAATCCACAATTTTACACCTTTGAAAGTGGCGGTAAAAAAGTTAGCATTCTCACAGATACTGGTTACATATCTGATAAGATGATAGAGCAAATTAAAAATTCTAATAGCCTAGTATATGAGAGTAACCACGAAGAAAATATTTTACTAAGTTGTTCATATCCCTGGAAAACAAAACAGAGAATATTATCTGACAGGGGACATTTGTCAAATACAGACGCGGCAAATTACCTAACAAAAATAATAGGAGATAAGACAAAAAATATCTATCTTGCCCACCTAAGTTTAGAAAATAATACTAAAGAATTGGCCTATATGACGGCAAGAGGAGTTCTATCTAACTATGGTTTTGACTGTGAAAATGATATAAATATTAAAGATACAGACCCGGAAGAACCGACCGACTTAATTTATATCTAATTTACTAAAATAAAATTTTAAGAAATTCATTAGAAGTCTAGAAATAATAATTAAACATATATTTAAAGGAAACAGGAAATTTAAAACATATTCAATTAAATAATCAGAAAATTACATAATTTTCAGTAAAATATAAACAATTTACTATTGCAATTTGCTATAAAATCTTATAATATATATACTATGTTAAAAAATAATAACTACAAATCAGACTATTGATTTGTGAAACTCAGGGGAGGGGTAAATAGGTGAAAAAATTATTAGAAATTAAAAATTTAGAAACAGCATTTAGAATAAAAGATGATTATTTTAATGCAGTAGATGATGTAAGTTTAGACTTATATAGTAATGAAGTGCTGGCAATAGTTGGAGAGAGTGGCTGTGGTAAATCTACTTTGGCTACAACAGTTATGGGGCTACACAATGAAAACCTAACCCGCTCTACTGGAGAAATTATTTATAATAATAAAAATTTATTAGACCTATCTGAAGAAGAATTAAATAAGATAAGAACTAAAGAAATAGGAATGATTTTTCAAGACCCCCTATCATCTTTAAATCCACTACAAAGAATTGGGAAACAGATAGAAGAAGCTCTTGTATATCATACAGAAATGAAAAAAGATGAACGAGAAAAACGTGTTATCCAATTATTAACACAAGTTGGAATACCAAATCCAGAACGTTGTTCAAGACAGTATCCTCATGAACTTTCAGGAGGTATGCGTCAACGTGTTATGATAGCTATGGCCTTATCATGCAAACCGCAAATTATTATTGCCGATGAACCTACAACGGCGCTTGATGTTACAATTCAAGCACAAATTTTAGACTTGTTAAAAGAATTACAAAGTGAAATTCATGCAGGAGTTATTTTAATTACACACGACCTTGGAGTAGTTGCCGAGATGGCTGACAGGGTTGCTGTACTTTATGCAGGACAAGTTGTGGAGTTAGGAAATGCAGAACAAATTTTTAAAAATTCTAAACATCCATACACAAGAAGTTTATTAAGAAGTATTCCCCAACTTGACGGAGAAGAAAATGATGCCCTTTATGCCATTGAAGGGATGGTACCATCAATTAAAAATCTTGATAGACAAGGTTGTCGTTTTGCAGCCCGTGTACCATGGTTAAAAGCTGAAGACCATGAAGAACATCCAAAATTACATGAAGTAGAAGAGGGACATTTTGTTCGCTGTACTTGCCACGAAAAATTTACATTTCCAGGGGAGGATAAATAATGATAAAAATTGAAAATTTAAAAGTACACTATCCAATCCGTGGTGGATTTTTCAATACAATTCAAAGTTATGTTCACGCAGTAGACGGAGTAGATATAGAAATAGGTGCTGGTAAAACATACGGACTAATCGGAGAATCTGGTTCTGGAAAAACTACTGTTGGGAAAGTCGTACTTGGTTTAGAAGAAGCAACGAATGGAACTATAACTTATAAAGATGAAGATGTAACTAAAAAAGCCAACAGAAAAAAATTAAACTACAATAAAGATGTGCAAATGATTTTTCAAGATGCCATGTCTAGTTTAAATCCTAGAAAAAGAATTATTGATATTATTTCTGAACCTATTAATAACTTTGATAACCTATCTGAAGAAGATACGAAAAAACGTGTTTTAGAATTATTATCAATAGTCGGTATGGGTGAAGATGTTTTGTATAAATATCCATTTGAATTTTCAGGAGGACAAAGACAACGTATTGGTGTCGCTCGTGCCATAGCTTGTAATCCACGTCTTATAGTTGCTGATGAACCAGTTTCTGCCCTTGACCTTTCTGTGCAGGCACAAGTTCTAAACTTTATGAAAAAAATTCAAAGAGATTTTAATATTTCCTACCTATTTATTTCTCATGATTTAGGTGTTGTTAAACATATGTGTGATTATATTTATATCATGTATCGCGGAAGAATAGTTGAAAGAGGAAATCGTGATGATATTTACAATAATCCTCAACACATTTATACTAAACGTTTAATTGCTGCTATTCCAAGTACAAACTTAGACAAGGCAAAAGAAATTATTAAAATTCGTGAAGAAGTAGAAAAAGAGTATCAAAAACATCAAAATGATTATTTTGATAAAGACGGCAAAGTCTATGCTCTGAAAAAATTAACAGATACACACTATGTAGCTATGAAAGGAGGGGAAAAATAATATGTGGAAAGTAATATTAAAACGTGTTATCGTCATGATTCCTCAATTATTTATTCTTAGTTTATTAGTGTTTGGTATGGCAAAATTAATGCCTGGCGACCCATTTTCAGGTCTTGCAGAAAATCCAAAAATTTCACAAGAACAAATCGAGCATATTCGTATGGCAAAAGGATTTTATGACCCATGGTATGAGCAGTACTGGCACTGGTTAAAAGATTTCTTCAAGGGTGATTTTGGTCTAAGTTATGTTACTGGTAAATCGGTAAATACCCTAGTTGGAGAAAGAATTTTTAATACCCTAAATCTTTCAATCCTAACAGCCATATTAACTTATGCAATAGCTATACCCCTAGGTATGTATGCAGGTAGATATAACAATTCAAAAGGAGATAAAGCTATCAACTTATATAATTTTGTAGCCTTATCAGTTCCTAACTTTGTTCTTTATCTAGTTATGATTTTATTATTTGGTTTCCAATTAGGTTGGTTTCCAACAAGCGGTTCTGTTGATTTAGGTCTTCAACCAGGAACATTATCATATTTCATAAATAAATTACACCACTTAATCTTGCCAGCAACAACTATGGCATTACTAGGTACGGTTGGGACTATTCAATACTTGCGTAATGAAGTTATCGAAGCAAAACAAAGTGATTATGTTAAGACTGCCCGTTCAAAAGGTGTACCTATTAAGAGAGTATATTCAGGTCATATCTTTAGAAACTCTTTATTACCGATAGCAGCCTTCTTTGGATTTACTATTACAGGATTATTTGCTGGTGGTATTTTCGTAGAAACAATTTTTGGTTATCCAGGTATGGGAGAGTTATTCTTCAAGTCGGTAACAGATAGAGATTATAGTGTTGTTACAACATTAATGTTATTTTCAGGATTTTTAACACTGGTTGGTAGTGCTTTGTCAGATATTATTATGGCAATAGTAGACCCACGTATTAAGTTGGATTAGGAGGATTATTAAAATGACAGAAATTAAAAAAAATGAAGCTGTAACTAAATATCCTTCGGCATTTTCAGTTGTAGCACGTGAATTTAAAAAAGATAAGATTGCATTAGTATCATTAATTACTTTGAGTGCAATAATATTATTTGTTATCGGATTTAATATCTATATTCGTTTGACAGATTTATATGCCAGCTATCATGAAGTAAATATTTTAGATAGATTTTTATTACCGGGTGAAGATGGTTTCTTACTAGGTACAGATGCTGGAGGACATTCAGTATTCGGCTGGTTAATGATGGGGATAGGAAATTCTCTTTTAATATCGGTTCTAGTAACTACTTTAACTGTTGGTTTTGGAACACTAGTAGGACTTACAATTTCTTACTATGGAGGAGCGGTAGATAATATTGCAATGCGTATTATTGACTTTTTAGTTATTCTTCCCTACCTAATGATTATCATAGTTTTCGTTAGTGTTTATAGGGGATATGGCGTGATAAGTTTTATCCTTATGCTTGCTATATTATCTTGGATGGGATCTGCCCGTCTAGTACGATCTAAGACTCTATCTGAATCGAGACGTGATTACGTTCTTGCTTCTAAAACTATGGGGACAAGTGATTTTAAAATTATGTTTAAAGGGATATTACCTAATATCGCTTCTATCATAATAGTAGAAGCAACCCTATTGATAGTATCTAATATGGGGACAGAAGTAGCCCTAACATTTTTAGGTTTCGGTTTACCAGCGGGAACACCATCAATAGGAACTTTATTATCTTACGCTCGTGATGCTGATATTCTAGTTCATAGAATGTATATATGGTTGCCAGCAGCCCTATCAATTTTAGTTTTAGCCTTATGCATAAACTATATTGGTCAAGCCCTACGTCGTGCCTTAGATGCAAGACAAAGATTATAAAAAAGAAGATTAGTTTTACTAATCTTCTTTTTTAGTGAGTAAATGTTTTTTAGATAAATTTTTAATGATATCTATATTTACTCAATTTCTTCTCTAATTGTTTTTTCTTTTTTATGCTCTTTAAATATACTTCTAAACATTACTATAGCTGTGGTAATAGAAGAAATAGCAATTATTATTCCTAAAAATTCACTTTCAATAAAGTATTTATTTATAAAATAAATTAAAATATTAGTATATACAAGTATCTGATATTTGTCTGTAAACATTTTATCTCCTCCGCCTGCTTATATAAAATTTATTTTTTATCCCTTAATTATCTTATTATAACATATATTTTTTATAATTATAAGTCTATTTTTAATTTTATTTTATGCTAGTATGATAAAAAAGATTAGTATTTATAAAATTAGTAGACTTAGAAATAAAAAATTAAATTTTTATATTATTTGTCAAAAAATATTAGTTAAAGTATTTAATTAATATGCAGAATATATTTATAAGGATTGATAATATGAACTTGAAAAAATTATTTAAAATATCCCATATAGTTGATAATTTAAAAAATAAGAAAAAAATAAAAAATTATATAAGGATAACTTTATAAAATTTAATATACTTGTAAATACATTGCTAATAATTCTCATAAGAAATGATATTAGGAATAATCTTCAGGCTAAAACAATATTTACGATTATATTCTTGTTATTAGTATCTTTATTTTTCAATAATTACATTTATGATTATTGAATTAATGATATAATAAAAATTTTAAGTTTGATAATGTTAATTTCATTATTCTTTTATTACAATGATTACCATAAGTGATATATGGCTAAGATAATTTTGATTATAGCAATTAATGTATTACAAGATTTATTGTGATATAGTAAATTTTTGCTTTTAGGAGACGTGGCTATGATTAAAAATTTAATGTTTTTTATTTTTATTAAAAAAATATATTTATAAGAGAATTATCAGATATATATATTATCCTGTTCTTTTTCTGATAATATTAATAATAAAATTCAAAAAATTTGGATTAGTATACGAAAAAGACGACTAAATAGTCGTCTTTTTAAATTTTCAAATTCAAATTTTAGTATTGAACAGAAAAAATAATTTTATTATTTTTTATAATTATACTATTTTGCAAACGCAACACTCCTTATTCTGCCATGTATTTTTTAAATATAATACTTGTTTTTTGCCTTTGTATATGTTATAATAAGAATGCAAATAGAAGTGATCACACTATTTAAAATATTAAAATTTTATTAATGAGGAGGACGATTAAAATGAATAAAAAAGTCAAAATTGCTAGTGCTATTTTAGCCTCCAGCTTGCTTATAACACCAATCTCTGCTTTAGTTAGTAATTATGATAATGTGGCTAGGGCTGAAAATAGTAAACAAAAAAAGAAAGAGGTAGTGAGTAGAAAATTTTTATCTTCAGAAGAACATAAAAAAATAGTAGCTAAATTATATGAAGATAAACTTATCGATGACAATAAAAAGAAAGAAATAGAAAGTATATTACAGGATAGAAGCTTCGGGGGCTGGGTATGGGTTGAAAACTTTAGTGATGGGGCTAAAGATGTGCATATTCCAGGATGGTTGATTGCTTCTGGTTCTGTTGGAGGTGTAATAGCAGTAAATGAGGCTTTAGCAACTGTAGCAGCTTCTTCATCTTTAGTGGCTAAAATAATGGGAACTTCCTCTTATCGTGGTTTAACATGGCTTGCTAATTTAGCTGTAGGTTCTTTTACGTGGGACGCTATGAAAAATGGAATAGTTTTATACTACACTAATCCACAAGAAAAATTAATTTGTGCTTTTGGAAATTGCTACTATGATACTGTTTATACATTTAGTCATATGAGAATAGATTACTAATATGTTAAATGATACAATAAAATCTATCTTAAATTACAAGCAATTTTTTGATATATATGGCATAATATTAGTTACTATAAATTTAAATTTATTTTTTAGAATTGGAAGTAGCTGGCGTATAGGAAATTTCTATAATTTACACACTTTAAAAATAACTATTATATCCTCTATTCCGATAATTAGCTTAATATGTATAATAAGTTCAGATATGAATAAAGTAGCTCTGTTAAAAACAATAACTACATCTACTTTAACTTTAATGTTTTTTACTGTAATAGCAATAAAAATATTAAAAATTCATTATTTAAATTATAAAAATAAAGCTAATAAAAAAGACGACAAATAGTCGTCTTTTTAAATTTTCAAATTCAAATTTTAGTATTGAACAGAAAAAATAATAAAATTATTTTTTATAATTATACTATTTTGAAAAGGCAACCCTTCTTATTATAATACATATTCCTTTGATATAATACTTGTTTTTTGCCTTTGTATATGTTATAATAAAAATACAAATAGAAGTGATCACACTATTTAAAATATTAAAATTTTATTAATAAGGAGGTTCATTAAAATGAATAAAAAATTAGCTTCAGGTCTTAATGGAATAGGTAAATTAGGTTCCCTTATATATAACGTTGCAAAACATCAAAAAAATTTAGGATATGGAAATGTAGAAGCCCTTAAAAGAGCTACTAGAATAGTATTAAAAAACTTCCCTGACAGAGATTTAGAAGCAAGATATCAATTATTTTCAATTGATGGAGTAATAAGAAGTTGCACTTAAATAAATATATTATTTATATATTCTACTTATTTCCATTATCTATAACTATACAATTTTTAAATGCAATATTTTTAAAAAGTAATGTGATATATATAATATCTAATATTTTGTGTGCATTGTCAATTGTGGTATATTTATTTGCAATTTATTATAAGAAAAAATATAATAAAAAAGACGACAAGTAGTCGTCTTTTTTAATGAAAAATATTTTTAACTCCCTAAATATATAAACTAAAAAATTTTTTAATTAATACAGTTTAATTTGAAAAGTGTACTATATAATTTTGCTTTAATTTAATAGTCATGAAAACTTTATAATCTAATGTTAATTTTCCTGTATTATTTAAGTTTTTATCTTAATTAAACAGATGCTTGTTTTTCATGAATATAGCGGTGTTTTTCAGTCTTTTTTTCCTTGTTTTATAATGTTTTATATGCTATGATTAAGGTGTAAGATATATCTTAGTAAAAAATAATTTTAAAATATATTTAGTTGCAAATAAATATATTAAATAAAAAATAAAAGAGAGAAATATCATGAAAAATCAAATTAAATTTACAAGTGCTGTTCTTTCAGCTAGTTTAATTATAGCTCCCATTATGCTTGGGAAAAAATTAGAGTAGCAGGAGGAGCTTTAGCATCTTTAGGGGCAGAGATACTAGGAATAAAAGGAGTGTCTGATAATTGTTTCGAATAAGTGATACAATAGCATTATTCATCGTAATATTCATTGTAATATTTTTATTAATAGAAAGTATTATATACAAAAAAAAATATTTAAATTCCAGTAGAATTTTAACAAATTATTTATTGAATAATAAAAAAGAATTAAAATATATAGCACATACTATTTATAATTGTAAAAATGAAATAGAAAAAATAAAAAAAATTAGAAAAATTTATAATTTAGATATATTGAATGCTAAAAAAATAATAAATAAAATTTATGAAATAAAAGACGACAAATAGTCGTCTTTTATTCGTTCATTCAAAATTATTTTTATTTCATAATAATTTATCCTCATATAAAAACATCCCTAATAAAGTAGAGGAGATTTAATCAAAAAAACTTTCTTGCTTAAATTTTTTAGTTTTCATTTCTTCTATTTCTAGCAAGTCTTTTTCTTGTCCGAAAATAAAGTCATCATTTTTCTTATAATTATCACTTTTAACTTTTTTACTTAACTTGTCAAAATTTCCCTTTTTAAAATCTAGGATAGCTTCTTTGGCTAGCTTGTCAACTTCTTCATTTAGACTAACGCCACTGTGGGCCTTAACCTTAATAAAATCAATTTCAACCTCTTGCATAATTTTTTTGGCAAAACTTGCATAATATTTTGTATAGTCAAGGTTGGCTTGCCAGTCGCCTTTAGCCCAAGCAGCTATGCCCATGTAGTCAAAGTAGATTGCTATTTTTTTAATCTTATTTTCTAGTGCATAGTTCATAACGAATTTTGCAGCTTCTAATTCTCCTGCTACATTGCGTAATTCTGCAATTTCTCTGTTCTTGTTTGCTAGTTTTTTTACTATTTTATTTCCCTTATCAACAATAACAATTCCAGAGCCGTAAGTAAATGTTTCTACATCAAAACTACCGTCGATAAAGGCGTAAGTTTCATATTCATTTGTAGTATTTGGATTTTCTTTTATTTCATCTTTTAAAAAGTTTTGGGCATCTTGTAAACTAGCAAATGCTTTATATATTGCCCCCTTGTAGCCCTTAACCTGTATTTGACACTCTTCCCAAGTTTGAAAAATTCCTGTTTTTTGTCCTTTTTTTACTGCGTAAAATTTTGCCATATTCCTCCTAGATTAGTTCAACAATATTTTTAAAAATATCCCTATCCTTACTATATAAGTTGTAAATTCTGCTAACTCTTATGTCGTGTTCGAAAAATTCAGCATTATTTTTTTTCAATTTTTGATGAATATAAATTTTATTTTTATTATTTATTTCACGGATTAGATAAGTTTTATCTTTTTTTACAACCAAGGCTCTGACGTGCCTAATAGCTGCCTGCATTTCTTTTTTTGTAGATTTAGTTAGGATATTAATTAATATTCTACTAACTCTTTTTTTACTATATCTCTTAGAAGAAATTAAATTTACCAATTCTTCATAATTATTAGCAAGTAAATTGGCCTCGTATATCCTATTTTCCAAGCCCTCTGTAATATCATAAATATTTTTTAGACCTTCTTTACCAAGACTAATTATTTCATACTTAATTAAGGAATAAAAATCTTTCTCACTTAATTTTTTTGAAGTTGCCAGTTCTTCAAGCATATAGTTTGATAAGTAGGAATTTATAAAATCATTATCTATATTTTTTCTAATGCTTGTCGCACTTAAAAATTCTTTTTCTACTAACTTTTCTTCATTTAAAGCTTGTCCCCTGCGTTTGACTGCTATAAGTTTAATGTGGGGAGCAATTCTTTGCAAAGTTTTATAGTAGCTATAAGCCAGAATAAAGTTGGGGCTATCCTTAGGAATGTTGAAGAGTTGAGCCATAATTTTTGGATAACTATAACCAAGTTTTGTTAAGTCCTTGATTTTTTTTAGGGTGCTTTCTTCCTGTTCTGCCTTATAAATATTTTCAAAAAGAGCAATATCAATTTCACTACCAAAAATTAGATGACTTATTCCACAGGCGACTAGTATCTCAATACTTTTTTTTGCGAAGTCATCACTATAGGCAACACTCGCCCTGTAAGGCAAGGCTAAAACCAAATCACAAGCAGCCAAAACAGCAACTCTTGCCCTCTTATAGCCGTTAATAATAGCAACTTCTCCACGCTGGGTAAAAAATTCACTCATAACACAGATAATTTCTCCCGAACCATTATTTAATTTTAAAAAATTTTTTGCTTGGTCAATCAAAAATTCATGCCCACTATGTAAGGGATTAAATTCTGCTATTATTCCTATTCGCAAGACATTTCTCCTAGAACTAATTAATATTTTAATTATAGCCTAAAAAAAAATATACTACAAATAAAATTTATTTTAAAATATTAATTTTTAAGCTAGTTATTTTTTAAAAAATAAAAAGTTCGCCTTTAATAAATTTATAAAAAGCCTATTTTAATAGCTTTTAGAAGTTTAAAAAATTTCGATACTAAATATTATTTACAAAAAGAAATAAATTACGAACTTCAAAATAAATTTTAAGTTCATTTAAAGTTTGTATTATATATTTATCAAATAACTACTATTAGTAGTTATATTCTTCATAAACTTTCCTTTTCTATAAAAAGCGACCTAGGTCGCTTTTTATTGTATTTAAATTAAAATTATTTATAAAAAATAATAAATTTATTTCTTAATTTTTTTATCCGAATTATTAAAATTTTAATTTAAGTTTAAAAGTAATTTTGATATTTATAAGTACTTAATATACTTTTAAAAATTATATTTTCTAAAAAAAATTTAAAATAAATTAAAAAAAGTTGTTGACAAATAAAAAATGATATGCTAATATATCTACAAAGTTAAATATTTACCTATATTCAAATAAGTAACTTATTAGAAAGTTTAACAGAGAGTGTATGTAGCTGAAATTACACAACTAAGAAAATTTGTGAAAATGGTTTGAATGGTATAAAAAAGTGAGTAGTAATGAACTTTTTTCGTTTTTTGTGTTACGTTACAAACACGCATTATAGATATTAATTCTAGACATAATATCCGTAGTGGCTGAGTTTCGTTATAGACGAAAAAGTAAGGTGGTACCGTGAAATTTATTTCGCCCTTATTCTCTTAGGAGAGTAAGGGCGTTTTTTATATTTAACTTAAAATAGAGTATTACTTGTGAAAGGAAATTTAAAACATGAAAAAAATATTATCATTTTTAACAGCATTTATCCTAGCATTTGTATTAATAGGATGTTCTTCATCTAGTTCAACTTCAACAGAGGGCAAAAAAGGAATTGATGTAGAAAAATTAGACCCAAAAAATCCAGTTACAGTTAAAATAGGAGCGACAAACGTACCTCACGCAGAATTATTAGAACACGTTGCACCACGATTATTAAAAGAAGGTATTAAACTTGATATTGTAACTTATCAAGACTACTACCTACCAAACAAAAATTTACAAGATAAAGAAATAGACTTAAACTACTTCCAACATGTACCATTCTTGAATAAAGAAATTCAAGAAAAAGGCTATAAATTAGAAAATGCTGGGGCTATCCACATCGAACCTATTGGTTTATATTCTAAAAAAGTAAAATCATTATCTGAACTAAAAGATGGAGCTTTAGTATTAGTTTCTAACAACAAATCTGAATGGGGAAGAGTTTTAAAAATCTTGAAAGATAATGGTTTAGTAAAAATTAAAGATGGTGTAGATGTAATTACAGCAACTTTTGAAGATGTAGTAGAAAATCCTAAACACTTAGTATTCAAATACGACAATGACCCTGCAATCATGGTTCAATACTACAAAAATGGCGAAGGTGATTTAGTATCTATTAACACTAACTTTGCAGTAGATGCAGGAATTAATCCAAAAGCTGACTCAGTAGTAATAGAAAGTGGAGAAAACAACCCTTACGCTAATATTGTTGTTACTAGAGCAGGAGATAAAGACAAAATTGTTACTAAAAAAATTGTAGAAGCCCTAAAATCTGCTGATACAGTTAAATTCATAGAAGATAAATACAAAGGTGCAGTGTTACCTGTAAAATAATTAAAAATTATTGCTTTAATTCATTAAAAAATAAAAAAGAAACTATAAAAACTTATAGTTTCTTTTTTTATATTTTCAGATTTTATTAAATAAGGGAAATATTATTTTTATATACTACTAAGAAAATATTTTACCCATATTATTTTTTATTTCGTAATTATCCATAAAGCATTCAACATTACCGTTAAAGTTAAGTTTGAATTGTAAAACTCCATAATATGAAGAAGTTTCTGATAAATCTTTATTAGTTCCGAAGAAATTAAAATATGAGAATAATAACAAAGTATTTATAGTTTTATATTTAGTTAAATAATCTCCTGCTTGGATAGAAAATAATTTTTATTTTAACTTTTATTTGACCTGTTAAATATTTTCATAATATAATTAACTTTAATATATCTAAGATATGCATATTATGATAAATAAAAAATAAATATGTTTTGGGAAAATTGTATTTAATTAATTATATGTCAAATATTATTTATATCATATTTTTTTGTAGATATTTTGTTAGCATTAGATAAGATATAATTTTATAAAAGGGGTTGTTTATTATGACGATTATATATTTAATTATCATAGGTTTATTACTAATTTTCTTATTTATTCTAAAATATGTTATGAAAATAAATGATAATATAGAGAAAATAATAAAGAAACTAGAGAAAGACGACAAATAGTCGTCTTTTTTAAATTTTCAAATTAAAATTTTACTACTAAAAAAATAATGTTATTATTTTTTATAATTATACTATTTTGCAAACGCAACACTCCTTATTCTGCCATGTATTTTTTTAAAATATAATACTTGTTTTTTGCCTTTGTATATATTATAATAAAAATACAAATAGAAGTGATCACACTATTTAAAATATTAAAATTTTATCAATAAGGGGATGATTAAAATTAATAAAAAAGTCAAAATTGCTAGTGCTATTTTAGCCTCCAGCCTGCTTATCACGCCAATATCTGCTTTAGTTAGTAATTATGATAATGTGGCTAAGGCTGAGGGAAAAGAAAATAATCAAATTAATATACAAAAACATATTGAATATATTGATAGTAAAATTTATTTAGAAAATAATAATTTAAAAATCAATAAAGATGCTATTTTAATTTATATAAAAGAAAATTGGAATGAAATAAATATAAATAATCAATTCAAGACTCCTGAAGATTATTATCAAAATAT
>NZ_JAHKEI010000030.1:0-11438 GCF_018790995.1 Gemella sp. zg-1178 | reverse complement strand
TTGCCATATTCACTCCACACTTAAACAAAGATTAGAAGCTATCAATCCCCTTAAAAACCAACACAATATCAAGCTTCTTTGTAAAGTGTTAAATGTAAATAGGAGTACATATTATAAATATATTTCGCCAAAAAGAATTAGAAATACTTATTGAGGAGCAAAATAAAAAAATAGAATACCTAGAAAATGAATTGAACAAAATTCCTATAAAAGCTAATATATCTGAAATATTACTTAATGAATTTGGTAGAATAGAAAGTGAATTAACAACCCTAAATTATCAGCTTAAAATGTATGAGGAATTATACAAACTAAAAATTGATAAAGAAAATGTTGAAAATGAATTAAATTGTATAATAAAATCTATATCTGAAAAAATAGAAAATACTATAAATAATCAAATGAATGAATACAATGATTTTGTATGTGATAATAAAAAAACAGCACCTATACTGAATATAGAAAGTATTAAAAAATATAACTTTTATATTCCAAATGATACAGGGACTGGTTCTCAATTTAGAGCTATTATTGAATATGATTTAAGTTTATTGAATAAAACTCAATTACCATGTATAATACATGATTCGATAATATTAAAACAAACTGAGGATGAAGGTATTTCAAAAATATTAGAATTATATAATTCATTTGACAAACAAATATTTATAGCAATAGATAAACAAAATACTCTTCCTGAGAAAGCAAGAAAAATAATAAAAGATACAACTATTACTAGTTTATCTCCTAACGGAAATGAACTATTTGGACATTCTTGGAATAATAAGAATAACTAATATACATTTGATTGCAATTATAATAAGAGAAATACAAAGTATTTACTTATTTAAAAATATTACAATTTAAATAAATCATTTTACTAATATGTTAAAATACTATATTAATGTCATATATTATATTTATTAAATATACCTTACATATTTTTTATTAATTTGATATAATATTACTTGAAATATAAAAAAAGGAGAATACAATTATGCGTAAATTTTATTTTAATAATATTGATGATTTAATAAACCATTTATTCTACAAATACGGGGAACTTTCTCCATTAAAATTACAAAAGAGTTTATATTTCTTATTTGCTTTTTATTCTGGAAATTATCAAGCAAAAGAAAAAGAAGGAGTCACTGAATCTTCATATTCAGACTCTTATCCAAAATATTTGTTTGATGCAAATTTTGAAGCATGGAATTATGGTCCGGTCATAAAAGAAGTTTATAAAAAAAATAAAGCTAGAGAATATAATGCTAAAGAGTTTAAATTTGATCTAGAGGCCAAAATTAATATAGAAATTAATAAGTTTATTAATGATGTTTCTGAAATGATTATAAACAAATCAGATTTTGCTCTTGTTGATAGAAGCCATGAAGATTATGTATGGAAAAATTCTTTTAAAAATAAAAATTCTAAGATTATGAAAAAAGAAGATATAGAAAATGAATACAGAAAAATTTTCCAAAGCATTTAATATTATGGAAAATAAAAAAAACAACATAAAATCAAATTCATCATTAAAAAGTAGCAATAGTATTAAGTCATCAAAATTTTTACAAGTTACTGAAGAATCAGACTATCAAATTTACGAGGAAAACACCCTTAAATCATTTAATATAAAAAATAGTGAGTTTACTAATTTTTTAAATAGACATCAAATTAGTGATTACAAAGAAAAAGTGTCAAACTTATTTGATAATCTAGTTCAATTAAATAATGAAAATAAAGCTATACTACTTAGTGTTGATTTAAAAGATATAAAACCTGATATTTATAAAAAAACAAAAGAAATTATGCTTAAATTTATTAGCGAAGATGATTTTTTAAAATTTGAGGATATGTTTTTAAAATATAATATTTTAGATAAATTGAAAATGTCAACACCTTATAGAATATTTTTATACAAGGATTTTAACAAAAACAAATATATTATATTTTTAATAGATCCCCATCACCTAGTTATAACTGATAAAAAAACTAGAAAAAATAAAGTATATAAAAATAATATTAATAATGATATTTGCATAAGTAAATTTCAAAAAACTCCATAACTATAAATAAAAACAAAGACCAAGAGAAATTTTGGCTGTATAATAAATACGAGGCATGGAGAATTTTGGCTCTAAGTCAAATCCTGGGGATGGAAATTAATGGTAATCTTATGCAGCAGAATTCTGCTGCATAAGATTATTTTTAATGTCATTTTTCTTATCATAATTCGCCAATAATCTAAATACAATTAAAATTCTTAACCTAAAATTATAAAATGATGTACCCATAAGATACTCTTTTAATAAGTTTTATTTTATTATTAATCCCTTCTAGAACACCATTAGAATAGTTATATCTCAAGCTATTTATCATATAATCTTCATATTTTTTAATAGTTTTAATAGCTTTGATCATACCTTAAGAGTAAGTATCTTCATTATTATTTATAGTTTCTTTAAATAATTCTATATTTCTTGTCTTTAATGCATACCTTATTTCTTGCATTATTTTATAGTTGTTAGCCAATATTTGATCTATTGATAGTATGTAATCTAATACTTCTTTGTTAGATACTGTTCTTCCAAATGTTCTTGAATAGTGAGTTTTCTGATAGTTTATTTCACTATATTCTTTTAATAGTAACCTCCAATATATTTTTAATTATATATATATATGCCTTTCTTTATTTTTGAATTTATTCATTAGTTGTATTCTGTATTTATTGAATTCTCTATTTATATTCTGTACTATATGAAACCTATCTATTATTATTTCTGCTTTAGGAAATATTTCTTTTATTAGTTTCATATAGGGTGGATATATATAAATACATATTGTTTTTACTTTTTTTCTTATGTTTCTTGGTATAGCTATAATGTTATGAATCCCAAAAGTTAGACAAAACTTTAGGAGGTGCAGTTCAATTTTTCATAGAATTGAGAATTAAATAGAACCTTTCAGCTATATATATTTTCTATATATATTAAACACTCTTTTAAAGAATACATGTTCAAATTACTTACTGCTCCTATTTGACCTAAAATATATGCACCGGAATAAAAAGGAATCTCTTCAATAAAAATATCTAAAATATTATAATTTTCTGGTAACCCATATTGTTTTGATAATTTATTTAACAATAATTTTTTACTATTATAATCTTTATAGTTTTCAAAATCTTTATATAATATCCTTTGAAATTCTGTTTTCACGATATTTTCAATCAACAAGTTAGTAATAAATTTTCTATAGTATTTTAAATTTTTTATTAAAATATCATTGCAAATGGAGCTTTCTATTAAATGAGCAAACTTTTCTTCTTCCTCTATTGATAAAATTAAGTTATATCTTATTTTAAAATAATTTAAAATAACATGAGATATTTCATGTAATATATATATATTATTAAAAATATTATTATAATTATTAGGAAAAATTAATATATTTTCTCTGCTCAATGGTAGATACACACATCTATAATAGTTTTCATTTAAATAAATTAAATTCTCACATAATGTTTTACTTACAAAGTTATATAAAGATATATCAAATTTTATTAAATTCAAAATATTAGTTATATTTATCTCATTAAAGACATCGCTATCTTTTATACCAAATACATAATATTGATAATTTTCTTTAAACGTATCTATTAATGGTTTTAATCCATTTTTATCTCTCCATATATAATAATCAAACTTGTATTTTTTTATATTATTATTTATACTTTCATTAATAAAATTCTCACATTTTATATCAATACCTTCTAAACTGAATTCAATATTGGGCAAATTAGGTGGATATTTTCTAAATAATTCCATTATATCTTCCTCACTTGCATCTTTTATCATTATAATATTTTTATCTAGCGCCCTTTCATACTCTAACAAGTTTTCTCTTGGTAAAATACTGGCTAAATACTCAATAGAATCTCTCTGTTCAATAATTGCATACAGCAATTTATCTGTTAATTGTTTTTCCATCGTTTTACACCAAAAATAATCATAAGTATCAGTAAAACAAATACAGCGAATATTAACCAAACAAATGTTACTTCAAAAGTATCAGATAATACTCCATTAAGGAAAACTGCTGCACTCATTATTAAAGATTCTACTGCGTAAAATATAGAAACTAAGGTCGTTCTACTTTTATTATATAATATTATTTCTTCGTGTAGAATCACACTTGATCGTATAGAAAGTACCGTAAAGAAAATAATATAAACTATAAAAATTAAAAATTTTAATATTGGTAAATTAATAAAATAAATGACAATTACTAATATGCTATTCATTATGAGTAAAGTAGTAAACAACAACTTATTACTCTCGACTTTCCCTATTTTTTCTGATAAAAAGCTACCTAACATTCCTGAAATACAAATTATCACCCATATATACCCATTTAAAAAATCTAGGTTAGGTATATAAAAAATAGATTGCCATTGATTTGATGGACCAGCATCTAAAATGGAAGGCATTAATAGCAATAAAATTAGCAAAGTTGAACTTTTCAAAATTGATAATTTTAAAACTGTACTTTTTAAATGCTCTGATGAATTTTTTATAATACTTATTATATCTAATTTTCCTCTATTTAAAAATGTTCTAGGGAATGCACTTAAAACAATTAAAAATACTAAAGAAAAAATAATAATACTAGCTATCAGTGACGCACTTTGATTATGCTTAAACAAAATTTTAGAACTCACAAAACCAACAATCATCGTTAATGACGAAGTTATCATCATACTTCTTGAAAAAATTTTTGAAATTTCTTCCTTTTTTCCTATTTCATCCAAACTATTTACAATCCAACTTTGTAAAGTTCCAGATTGAAAAGATTCTGCAATTGCTGAAAATAATGCTGAAATTAACAGTAAGTAAAAATTTTGGGTTAATAAAAAAATTAATCCGATCACTCTAAAAATACAACTTAATAGTAATGTCTTTTTTACTCCTATTACATCCGTTATTACTCCACAAGGTACCTCTGTTAAAAATGAAAATAAGAAAAATAATGCTAAATATATCCCTAATTGTGAGTAGGTAAAACCTTGATTTAATAAAAAAATATATAATATTGGGTTAAACATAGCTATTCCCATAGCAAGACCACTAGTTAAGATAAAATATTTATTAGTAATATTTTTAATCATCAATACTATTCTCCTTTAACTTTTTTATTTATTGTATACTTTTCTCCATAATTATCTCTCTTTAAAAAACCATAGTCAATCATATATCTTCTCAAAATAGCATAGTCATCATAATATTTTTTCAAAAATTTATTGAGCTCCTTTTCAGAAAACATTTCATTTTCTTTTTGTAATTCACCCAATAAATATGAAAATATAATTATTTTTACATTCTCTTTTTTGGGGATAACAGTTAATCGTCCATTTCTCAAATATCTATTTATTATTTCGTTCTCCATTTTTCCTCCTTATAAAAAATTGCTAAATATTTGTACACTTCTCTTTCAATATCCAACTCATTCCCCACTAATCTTACATTACTTAAATGTATCAGGGAAAGATGTTCAGCTCTGATATAATTTTTATTAGTAAAATATTTTATTTTTCTTTTATTTAAATTTATATTTATTTTCACTAATTTTTTTTTATCTCTATCTTCCTTTCCTTTTATATATTTTTTTAGCATTGTATATCTAGACTCATAAGCAATTGAAAAATAATCAAAAAGATATACTGTATTCTCTAACATCAACATAAATTTTTCTAATTCGGTCATATTATCAAAATCTACACAATCTTTTAGAGTATTCAAAATTCTTTTTGAATCTTCACAGGAAAATTTTTCAAAATTATCAATTCCTAAATTATAGTATCTGCAAATTTCTTTTTCATAAGGTAATATCTTGAAATTATTTAATTTAAAGCTACTCAATATAAAAGTAATTTTATGAAAATTATTTATTCCTTTACACCTTAATCTCAATACTCTTTCATTATTACCATTAATATAGAATAGATAAAAAAATTTTATGTCATTTTCTAAAATACTATTTAATGCTAGAAAGACATCACTTATAAAAGAATCTAAAACCAACTCTAAATATATCCAATCTTTCAACATATCCCTTTTATATGGATTTTCTACTATTGGGTACAACTTAGTACAATTATCTTTACTATTATGACTACCTACATCATATGAAATAATCACTTCATTAGCATAATGTTCATTTTTTTCATATATTATACTGTCTTTCTGTATAAATTCTTTAAAATGCAGGATTGAATATTTTTTTAATTCTTTAAATAAGAAAAAAATTACATTGCTATCATTAAAATCTACAAATATTTCCACATCACTTATTACATAAGAAAAATCTTGAGATTCACACATTTCGTATATTTTCAATAGTACGTCTCTAAATTTAGATATATCAGAAAATAATAACTTATTATACTTAATAACAAACTGTTCCCTATAAATAATAAATTTTCTATTAATCATTAATCTTGGTATATAGTTATAATCTTTTATTAAAGTTGGTATATAATTATAAGCTATATTATCTATATTAGAAACTAGTAATAGAAGTCTACATACATCATCTAGTAATTTTAGATTAATTGGTGAATTTATACTTATATCTACCTGCTTACCGTCTTTATCAGTTAATATAAATTCTCTATTTTTTTCATTCACAGTTAAAAATAAATCATTTAAATTTAAATCGCTAGATATATTTCTTGAATAATTAATATTTATTCCTTTTTTTTGTTTATTTTTTAAAAAATAATTAGTAATATTATTCTCTGATTTATAATTTAACGAATACTTATTTTCTTGTATCTCTTCATTTATAGAAAAACTTCTATATAAAGGTTTAGATGTATCCAAGTTATATAATAATTTTCCTTTAACTTCTATTATATTAACAGTAACATCGAAATTATATTCATAGTTCTTCTCAAAATTAAGTTTTTTTACTCTAATATCCAAAAAATTTTTATCATTAGTCATAAAATAAGCATCTAGGTGTTCACATATAAATTTAGTCCATTCTTCACTTCCATCATACTCATTAATAGATATAAATTCATTTACTTTATTCAAAAAATTGTAGTTTTTCAAAATATCTAGTATACTTATTTTTATAAAAGAATACGCATCTGTAAATTCTTCTACTAATTCATAATAACCTTTTAGATTTCTCTTTTTACGCAATCTACCTAAAAAATTACCCAATTCTACTATATCATTACTTGGAAGATCTAAATAATACATCTCATTACTTAATCTTGGACGTACAAGTATCCCATCTTCAGATATATCAGATAATACTATTTTTTCTTCTAATTCAGGAAGTAAAAACTTATTTTCCAATAAATTTTCGACTAATAACCTAATGTCACTATCAGAATAGCCAAGTAATCTAAAGTTTAATAATTTATATAATAACTCATTATTTATAAATCTATTTTTTGTACAAAATTCTACTATATCTTTAAGATAAATTTTTTCTATCCTTATTAATTCACCATTTTTTTTTAATTCATAGTAATCACCATAGTCCATAAATTCCCTATTAAAGAAATATTTTCCAGTAGGAACATAGAAAATATTGGCTTTTTTCAATTCAGGATAACTATACTCAACTTTCTTTTCACTTATAGTCACATTATGTTCTAGTACCATACCAAATAGAGGATTTGTTCTATACCTCATTCTATTTACGTATTTAGTCTTACCTTCAGGAGTATATATATTCATGAATTTTAGTATAATATCAATATCTGAGAAAGAATTATCAAATTTCCCCATTGATAATACTGGTTTTCTTAATGTTATTTTTTTGAAATTCATATATTCTCCTTACTTATTTATAAAATTTTGCCATATCTTTTAATAAATTGTAGATTAAATATGCAGATGTGTTGGCCCCTACAAGAGACAAATCATTGCTGGAATTATATTCTACAATATCAATTCCTAAAACTTTCACATCTAAATCAAATATTTTCCTAATAATTTCCAATAAGTTATTTACAGTTGAACCATTTGGTACAGGATAAGTAACCCCCGGATTATAAACAGGATCTAAATAATCCAAATCAATCGAAATATATAATGGTATATTCTTATTCTTTTTTAAGTAAGTTATTAAGTTTTCTATATCAGTAAATTTTGTCAAGTCTCTTGAAGTGTTATATTCTTCTATAAATAATGGACTCCTCGCACCAAAATTTATCAACTCTATATCTCCACTAAAGCTTTCTTTTAATTTTTTCATTACATTTCCATTGTGTAATTCTTCTAGTTCTGATATATCTAAATGTGCATCAAAATACAATAACCTTAATGACTTATAACCACTATTATTTATTCCTTTGACAATCGGGTATGTTATAGTATGATCCCCTCCCAAAAACAAAGGGAATATATTATTATTTGAAGAGTATATTTTATAAGATATAGATTCAATTTCATTTATCATTTTACTATTAAAATTTATATTAAGGAACCCGTAATCATAGATATATGAACATTCGACATCTAAATCTTTATTTTCTCTTATACTTATATTTGGATTTGGAAATTTATTTGACATATCCTTTAGTATAGAAATAGAATCTCTATTGTAATTATGCTTTATTGTCCCTTGAAAATAAGGAAATTCAAAAACTCCAACCTTCTTCTCTCTACTCTCTACATCATTCAAATCTTCTAGTAAACATCTACTATCAATCCCAAATAAAGAATAACTTGTATTAGGAATCAAATTATAATAATTTGGAAATAAGCTTATAAAACTATAATTAATTAATATCTCTATATCATCATTGCCAAATAAAATATCAATATATTTACCTCTATTCTTATATAAAAAATCTGCGCTTTCTTTATTCATTTCTAAATAAATTTCTGAAATTCTTATTCCATTCTCTTCTCTTTTAATGTAATTATTAATAAAATATTTCATAATTAAATCCTTAACTAAACATTCTTAATGTATTAATTAACTTTCCTTTTTCTCTCAGTATATTTTTTAATCTTTTTGTTACTTTAGTATTATAATTATCTATATCTTGTAATCCCGGGACTATTACTCTTGCTGTATATAAAAGGACATCATCTCGGGTTAAATTCGCACAATAAACATTGTAGCTTTCTCTTTTTAAATTATCTACTAAAAATTGTAAATCTAATATTATATTCCCAGTAGATAAATCATTTATACTAGTAAATTTTATTTTTTCACTATCTATATTAATTAAAAAGGGTGAAACATATTCTTTAATTCCCATTCCCCATAAAACTGAAGGTATTTCTTCATGCTCTATGTTATCTTTAATTAAATACTCTAATTCTTTTTGTGAAACTCGTAACTGTATTGCTTCAAAAATACTTCTTTTTATTGCTACAAGAATACTCAAATTAGCCCCTGAACCATGTGTATATATAGGATATTTTTTAGATTCCAATGTACAGTGCACAACATGAACAAAAGAAAATTGGCTAATTAACGTTAGATGAATGTTTATATCTTTTTCATTCAAAAATTTTAATATTCTTTTTATAGATTTATCATCACATTCATTAATTTCAATTACCTTAACTTTCATCCTTGCTTTATGTACTATCGAATAGGAATCTCTTTCTAAGACTTCCAATAAACCTTGCAAAATAGCTCTAGAAAATGTTACTTCTGAAGAAATTCCAGTGGTTGATTGTGAATGTAACATAAGTTCTTTAGGGCGATCATATGGAAAGAATACACTATTTGCTGGTAAAAAAATTTTTTCCTTATTCGTTAAACAGTATCCTTCAATCCACTCAAAATTTTTACATTGAGAATATTCATTTATAAAATTTTCATCTAATTTTAATTCTATAGGATTAAGAATTCTTCTCCCAAGTCTCTTTAAATTTTTATAACTATCTGTTATTATATATTTATTATCGTACAAAAATAATCTGGCAGAATATCTCTCTATTCCTTCTCCTACCGCACTAAAAAATGATTGTACATCTGTACTCCCCTTTCCACCATGAACAGAAAATTTATTTTCAATATCCTTTCTTGACGAATAAGATTTATATATTTTAAAATTTAAATCACTATATTCGTCTAAACTTTCCACCTTATAAACAGGAGATAATTCACTTATGGAACTAATTAAATTATTTGAATCATGGACACTTAAATATCGTGTATCTCCTAATTCATAATTTTCTGAAATTAGATCTGCATCCGAAAATGCTACAGTTTTCTTATTAGGGTATTTTACTACATCTACATACTCTATATTCCCTGTATGTTTTCTGTATACAACAGACTTATTATTTAACAATTTATAATTTGTAAATTTAATTATTTCTTGATTATTTTCTTCAAGTTTATTAAAAAAAGAATGATATGCTATTATTCCATAATTATTTGAAAATAATTCCAAAATAGAATAGTCAATATTTTCCACTATCCTAATTACTACGGATTCTAAATCCTCAAGTTTTATCATATATAATATATTATATGTTTCTAAAATACAAATAGAATAATTATCAAAATTATTAGACTGTGATACAAATTCAACAGCTGTGCTATAATCTCTAATAGATATAACTGGTATTCTAATATTATTTATTGTAAGAAAATTAATTTCATTAATTTTAGGAAATTCATATTCAAAAATTGAATCATCTAGTATTTCATAATAATCTTGAAATAATTTGCAAAACATTTTTCCTTTATTATTTAAATACACTTCTTCTATTTCCTGCATAAATACTTCCTACCTCCATTTTATATTTTAAAATAAGAGTGCAAAGATAATTCTTCACACTCTTTCTAATAACCCTACACTATTTTAATACGCACTAGAATATCTGCATTTTGATTGTGCAACTACAGGTTTTGAAACGCTAACCTTTTTTATAATAAGATTTTCTTTTTTATCTTTAGTAGAGTTTATAACATTATTTTTATTAACTTTTTTCATGGTATTTCCCCCTTTCTTTAATTATTATGATTAAAGAATATCAAAAAAATAAATTTTCGTCAACTTATTTTCTGTTTTTTATATTTTTTTTTTGAAATTATATAAGATATTAGGGAATTTTTACTATATTTTTCTGAAAATTATATCTTTAATTTATTAAAAAATTTATTCTTAATTTTTTCCAACCATGGCTCTTATTTTTTATAAGAACTGATAATAGAATTTCTTTTTCTCCCTTTCTATAATCTATAAAACTAATATAACATACTAATAAATTACTACTTTTGAATTATTTAAAATTTGAATTCTTCACTTTTTTACAGATCGCAAATTACAATAGTAAGTTAGCCACCTCAGGCAAGTCATAAGGACATACATAATTAAATAATTTACGTGGATAACGATTTATCCATTGTTCAACAGCCGTTACTTCGTTAGGAGTAAGGGTTGT
>NZ_JAHKEI010000029.1:0-11964 GCF_018790995.1 Gemella sp. zg-1178 | reverse complement strand
GTGTCTTATGTGTTTAATTCTCGGCAGTTTAGAAAAGAGAACAGCCAGCTGTATGAAAGTTATTTAAATCAGGAGAGGGTAACAAATGAACAAATTAGAATTTCAAGAAGCAAATCATAGTTATACTTTGGGCGGTAAAAATTTAATTTCCGTAACGCAGGCTATAAAATTAATCCTGGGTGAGAAGTACGAAGGGGTAGCTGAGGAAGTTTTGGCGACTGCCGCTTCTTATGGGACAAAAATACACGAGCTAATAGAAAGGTTAGAAAAGGGGCAAGCTCTCAACTACCTAGACTTGAGCGAAAAAGAAATGCAGACTATAGAAGACTATAAGAGGATAAAAAACTTTGAAAGTAAGCATGTGGAGCATAGGGTACATTATAAAGACTTGTACGCCGGCACTATAGACGGAGTGGGCGAGAATATTATATATGATATAAAAACAACTGCAAGCGTAGAGTATGACTATATAACTTTGCAACTTAGCCTTTATTTAATGGCATATGATGAAAAAAATTATGATAGCTATAAAGCCTACTGCTTACACTTTCCTAAGAGGGAGAGGGCGAAAAAAATAAGGGTAGCCTTATTAGAGAAAGATGCAATTTTAAAAATAATTGGTATAATAGAAGATAAGCTAGGAGGTGGTGAAAATGATGAATAACCTTGTGCTAGTCGGAAGACTGACAAAAGACCCTGAGTTAAAAATAGGTAATAACAACTTAGCCATAGCAGTTTTTACGCTGGCAGTAGACCGGGGCGTAAAGGATGCAAGAGGAGAGAAACAGACGGATTTTATACAGTGTAAGGCGTTTGGTAAGCAAGCTGAAAATCTGTGTAGATATCAAGCAAAGGGTAACTTAATAGGCTTGTGTGGTAGTATACACACGGGAAGCTACCAAGCAAAAGACGGGACTACTAAGTATACGACCGATGTAATAGCTAGCAGTATAAGCTACCTGCAGGCTAAGAAAGAGGAAAGCAAAGAAGACAAGGACAATATGGACTGGTTATTTAACCAGGCAGATCAGAAGACAGAAAACCAAAAATTTAATTTTGGTAGCTATGGAATAGGAATAAACGGTAACACGATATTCGACAAGAACCCTTTTAAAGAAAAAGAATAAGAGGGGGGGGTTGGATAAGATGAATTTTTTTCAAGCACCTAAAGAATTATTCAACCCTAAAAGCAAGTATTTCAGCCTATCTAACAATGCTAAAATTCTTTATATGTTTATGTTGGATAGGGTGAGATTATCACAAACAAAAGACAAAAAATTTTACGATAATAAAGAAAAGAAATATTTTATATACTTTAACATAGAAGATTTATTAAACAATAGCGGCCTAAAGTCGAATAAGACTTTAATTAAGGCTAAGCAAGAATTAATAGAAGTAAACTTAATAGAACAAAGCGGGAATAAAAAAAACACTAAATATTTTGTCTTTTTACCCCAAGACAAGATTATAGAAAAAAATAAGACAAGCAAAAAAGATAAATCAAAGAATAAAGAAATTAAGATAAATAATAATAATAATAATAAGATAAATAATAAGATAGTTTCAACGATAAATAAAGATAAAGATAAATTAAAAGATATATTAAAAGATATATTAGAAGATAAAGAAAAAATAAATAAATTAGAAGATAAAATGCCCTCCGCTGTATTAGAGCTAGAGCAAATATTGATAGACGGAGATATAAGAGGGTGTGAAAAAAAATATATTCTAGATACGATCGAAATATATAGAATAAAAAAAATAAAAATAAAAAGTTTAATAAATTTTGTTAGATTTTTAAGAAAAAAATATAAAGAAGATAAAAAGAGAACAGATAAACGATTTGAAAAAGAAGAGGTTGACAGAATAATAAATTATACTTGGTATAACAAATAATTATTATTCCTTATTTAGTCGAAATACCCTTAAGACCCTTGTGCATATACATGGTACAAGAAATAAAATAAATTTTAAAAAAATGTTTATAAAAAAAATCGCATACCTTGTGTCCGATTTGTGCATACGCATGGTACAAAGAGAAAATAAATTTTAAAATAATGTCTAGTAATAGACGACACGCCAACAAATAGGTTTGTAAGCGGGGGCGTGGATAATATAAAATGACCAACGGCCGGAATAACTAAGCGATATAAACGACAGCTCAACGTCGGGGAGAGTGGAAGCGGGGAGCTGGATAAAATAAAATGACTAACACCTTAGAAAACTCATTAAAATCGACAAATAGACGACACGCCACCTAAATGGTTAGTAAGATGTGGGGCGTGGATAATATAGCAATAACAATCCGCCTAAACAACTAAATATTTAAGCGTGCATTTAAACGACAGCTCAACCGATGGCAACAGTAAAAAGGGGGAGCTGGATAAAATAAAATGACTAACGGATTAAAAGACTGGAAAGTAGCCATATTCGATTTGTGCATACGCACGGTACAAAGAGAAAATAAATTTTAAAATAATGTTTAATGCAAATACGCATACCGTGAGCGGACTTGTGCATATACACGGTACAAGGCAACAAAAATTTTAAAAAAATGTCTATTCTTGGTTCGTCAACAGTATTTTTTAAATTGTTTAGTGTACAATGAAAATTGAATAGATTTTTAAGACCAAAAAATGGTTTGTTTTGAGACCAAAAAAAAATTGTTTGCTTTGGGTTTATTTAATCATGCTTTATTTTAGACGAAAAAAAAATTGTCTGCTATAGGCTTATTTAAACACGCTTTATTTTAGACGAAAAAAAAATTGTCTGCTATAGGCTTATTTAGTCATGCCCTTTTCTATACCTCATAAGAGGTAGAAGTGTAATTTTTACACTTAAGAATTTTTAAAGTGTAATTTTTTCCGTCTAAAGTGTAATTTTTTCCGTTTTAAAGTGTAATTTTTACACATAAGTAATAATGAATAGTAATAATAATATATTAATAATAATATAATATAATATCACCTAGTTTATATATATATATATATTATTATTATATATAATTAGTATACTAGTTATATATATAGCGTACGCGTGATATTATATTATGGGGCTATACTACTTTATAATAAAAATATATATAAATATGTTTTTTAGGAATTTGTTTTGTTAGTAGAATGTCTAAAGGGGTAAATTAGGCGTTTTAAGGTAGCATAGAGCTTGATTAGAAGAAAAAATGATATAATGTTCCAGAAAGTAAAAGAAAGGGCTAAAACATAGCTTAAAATGCTTAATTTGGTGTTTAGGGGTAATTTAGGTTTTTTAGGTGCTTATTTTAGGTTGGATTTTAGCTTGTAAGTTTAGGTTTTAGATTATATAGGGAGTGGTTATTTAAAGATGGATAATAAGCGAGAATTGCATGTTTTTTTGGGGTTTGATAAGATACCGAGGACTACAGCACAGCAAAAGAAAATAGCTGTTATAAAGGGACGTCCTATTGTTAGGGATAGTGAAAAGCTTAAGCTTACTAAGAGGTTATATAGGCTTAAGTTAGATCAATATAAACCAGATAGCCCTTTTGTGGGTGCTTTGGAGCTTGGGGTTGTTTATCATTTTGAAAGACCTGGGAATGTTAAGAAAAGTCAGGTGTATAAGATTACTAGGCCTGATACGGATAACTTAATTAAGGCTTTGAAAGATTGTATGGCAGAGTCTGGTTATTTTCTGGATGATGCCCAGGTTGTGGTTACTCATATTAAAAAGGTTTATGCAGTCGGTAATGTTGGAATTGAAATTTTTTTAAAAGAGATTTAAGGGTTTTTGTTTTATTGGAGGTTTTAGGAGTGTATAAAATATTAAAATATTTGTCTGCCGTGTTTGTGGGCTTTTATATTGGTTTTTTAATTTTTGATTGTTTTTTTCATAGGTTTAGTGAAGAAAGACCTATTGTGATTAAGTAGATATTTTTAGGAGGTTAACAGGATGAAAAAATTAAATGAAGATGTATTAAAGGATTTATTAAGAAAACATGAAGAATGGCTAGATAGCGAGGGTAAAGGGGGTAGTAGGCTTAATTTAAGTTTTGTTGATTTAAGTTATATGGATTTAAGATTTGCTAAGTTAAGTGATGCTAGCTTGACAAATGTTAATTTAAGCTATGCTGATTTAGAATATGCTATTTTAGAAAAGGCTAATTTAAGCTTTAGTGATTTAAGCTATGCTAATTTAAGAAAGGCTGTTTTAGATGAGGCTATTTTAAAGCAAGCATCTTTAAAGGGTGCTAATCTTTATCAGGCGTCTTTGGTTTCTGCTAGTTTAAATTTTGCTAATTTAGAAGATGCTTATTTAAGGCTTGCTAATTTAGCTTGTGCTAATCTTTATAAGGCTAATTTACTTTGTGCTAATTTAGCTTGTGCTAATTTAGCTAGTGTTGTTTTAAGGGATGTACGCTTAAGTCTTGCTAATTTACAAGATGCTAATTTAGATTGTGCTAATTTAGAAAATGCTATTTTAAGGGATGCTATTTTATCTGAGGTTTGCTTAAAAGATGCTATTTTAAAGGATGTTTGCTTATCTTGTGCTAATCTTTATAAGGCTAATTTAACAAGGGCTAATTTAAGGGATGCTGATTTAGAAGGGGCTAATCTTTATAAGGCTAATTTGACAAGTGCTAATTTAAAGTGTGCTGATTTAAGGCATGCACACCATGAGCAAGTGGTGGGGCAAAGGGTTATTTCTGTCGGGCTTGACACAACAAGCCATAATAACCAGGTTTCTTATTGGGCTGATTTAGACTTGGTAACTTGCAGCTCTTTTAGGGGTTCTTTTGGTGATTTTATAAAGCATGTTGAGGTTAAATTTTTACATAAGCCTATTTTGCTTAAGAGGTATAAAAAGGTTATTGATTTTATTTTGGATATGTTAAATGATTATAAAGAGGCTAAGAAGGGAGACGTGTAGCTATGAGTGATTTTTTAAGTGAATGTAAGCCTTGTAAGTTTATGACGCAAGCAAGCCTTGACGTTTTGGTAGTCGAACATGAAATATGGCTAGAGAGCAAGGGCAAGGAGGGAGAAAGGCTTGTTTTAAGTTCTTATGATTTTAGCGATTTTGATTTTTCTAAGTTGTTTTTAAAGCAGGCTGTTTTTGAAAATTGCGATTTTTCTTATGCTAAGTTTGACGATGTTTTTTTAGCTGAAAGTTGTTTTAAGTCTTGCAGGTTTGATTATGCTAAGTTTAAGGGTGTTAATCTGTATAAGGCTTGTTTTAAGGATTGTTCTTTTCTTGATAATTCTTTTAATCTTTGTGTTCTTTCTTTTGCTAAGTTTAAAGGTGTTAATGGCTTTTTTGTGAGTTTTAAGGATTGTTCTTTAGTTTCTTGTTTTTTGGATGAGGGCAAGTTTTATTTTTCTAAGTTTAGCCGTTGTGATTTGAAAAATTTAGGTTTTGATAGCTTTATTTTTGAAAGTTGTGATTTTTTACATTGTGATTTTTTAGCTTGTGATTTGTCTAAGGCTAGGCTTTGGTTTTGCCATTTTTCAGATGTTAGGGGTTTAGAATTTTCTTCTTTTGAATTTGCTTCAAATAATGGCAATTCCCATTTTGTTTTTTATTTTTTCCGTGATTGTGATTTAGTCTTGCTGGGGGATTTCCAGGGGAGGCTTAAGGACTTTGAAAAAGCTTTTGATGATTGCTTAGAGGGTAATTTTAGCTTTTTGTCTAGGGGTAAAAATCCTATTAGGCTTAATGAAAATCATAGGTTTTTGTTTAGTTCTTTAGTTAGTTGTTTTTAGGTTTTAGGGGGTGTTTTTGTGTCTTCTAGGGTTAATTCTTATTTGATTTTTTGCTTGCTTGCTAAACCGCAGCTTTTGGAGCGTGAGCTTTATTTGTTTTTAAATTCTAAAGAAAAGTCTGATTGTGAACTTGGTTTAAGGCCTGTTTTATCTTCTTCTTATGATGAGGCTTTAGTTCGTAAAATTTCTAATAGGGATTATTTGTTTAAAAAGGGTTGTCTTGACTGTGTTAATAGGCTTTTTGATGAGATGGATCTTTTTACTAATTCTATTGTTTCTATGAGGTTTAAAAAGGGTTATTCTATCCAGCAGATTTGTTTTAAGGTTTCTTATAGCAAGTCTAGCGTTTATAATATTATTAAGGGGCAAAAGGACAAGCTTTATAATATGCTTTTGGATTTAGAAGCGGATATTTACGGCAAGTAACTTTTTATTTAAAATTGATTTCTTTTTTTCTTGTTTTATAATTTTTAACCACTAGTTTTAGTGGTTTTTTGTTGTGAATTTCGCAAATTACAATAGTAAGTTAGCCACCTCAGGCAAGTCATAAGGACATACATAATTAAATAATTTACTTTTGTTGTGAATTTTGTGTTTTTTATTGACAAGTTGTGTAGAATATGATATTATATTATTGTAGTTAAGTTACTACATTTTTTTAAAGGTTCTCACCTTTTCAAGTTTATTTGAGAGGGGGTGAGATTATGAAGGTTATTTTATATCTTTTTGAACATATTCAAAATGTAGTTATAACATTTAATACTTTATTAATAGTTTTTAAATATTTAAAGGTACATTTTAAAAAAGGCAAAAAGAAAAACGCTAAGAGCGGGAACTCGAAGCGTAAAAAATAACTGTTATAAAATCACAAGGCGGCAGATTGTCGCCTTACCTTTAAAAGTATTTTATCACATAAAAAAATAAAAAACAAGATGAAAGGAGGGGAAAAATGGAAAATTTAACCCAGTATAGAAAAAGGCAAATGCGACTAACTGAAGAAGAAAAACTTATCGAAAAGGAAAAAAGAAGGGTTAGGGATAAAGAGAGGAAGTTAAGAAGAACTGAAGAGGAGAAAAAGAAAATACAATATATTAATTATAGAAGCCACGCCAGAAAGTTTTTAACTGATTTAATAAGTGATGAAGATAAACCCTTATTTATAGAAATTTTAAGGGAACTTGAAAAGTAATTTTTATTTTTTTTATTATTTGGTATTGACAATACACGGTAAGGCGTGTATAATATTATTATAAGGTTAAAAACCTTAAATAAGGCGAGAGGGAGGAGAAAACATTGGAAGATATGACAAATAGAGAATTTGAAGCTGTTATTAAGTTAATAATTCAAGTTATTAAAGACACGGAAGATAAAGAAGAGTTAATAAAAAAAATAGAAGCATTACTAAGTAAGTAATAACTTCTAAATTTAAAATTCTATTTAGGTATAGGTGGAACTCGCCACCACCTATTACCATTATATAGTATTGGCGAGAGAAAGGCAATATTTTTTTGGAAAATAAAATAAAAATTAGTGAGGCTAAAAAGCGTGCTAATAGAAAGTGGGATGAGAAAAACAAGGAAAGAAAGCTTTATATTTCTAAGCGTTCTATTGCTAGAAATTTTATTAAAAAGGTAATGGTTGATGAGGATTTAGAGGAATTTAAAAGGCTTTTTGAGGAGCGTTTAGGGCGAGGTAAGCTTGAGTAGTTTTTTTGTTTTTTAAGGGGTAAAAACCCCTTTTTTTTGTTTTTTTTATTTTTTTTTGAAAAAGTCTGGAAAAATTGGAAAAAAATGGGGGTAAAATTGTATAATAAGGAATTTCTACGGAGTATTCCTTATAACAAGCTTTTTGGTTAATTTTTTAGTTTTTTCACTGTTAATTTCCCCACCTTTTTTGAAATTATTTTACATAAATAAGGCCACTTTTTAAGTGGTTTTTATTTTGGGGTTTAGTCTTTGTTTATGATTTTTTCCTAGCCAGGGCTTTTGGGCTAACCTTTTAACCGACAAATCATTTACATATGTATAAAAACTTGTTATAATTTAGTTTTCAGTTAAAGGGGGGGAATTTTTAGTGGCGTTTTAAAAAGAGGACTTGAAAGGGAAATCAAGGGTTAAGTGGCATTTAGTTTTTACTAGGTGCTTTTTGTTTTGGTTTTTAATGGTCTATTTTAAGTGTTTAAAAAAGGCAAAATAAAAAACGCTAAGAGGGCTAACTCAAAGCGTAAAAACAATTAAATAATTTTAGGAGGTGGCTTTATATCTCCTTTGAGTATATTATACCATAAATTGTTGTTAAAAGCAAGGGTAAAAAGGCTGGTTTTTTACTGGTTTTTGGCAGTGTTTAGGGGGTGGTGTTTATTAGAGAGGATATTTCAAAGGATTTAGAAAAGGCGGCTTTGGATTTGATGGCAGGCTGGCCAACTGGCAGGAATAAGCAAAAGGCTTTTGTTTTAAATTTTGTGGCTAATGGTTTTCAAAATGCGGCTGATGCGGCTTTAAAGGCTGGTTTTTCTGCTAAGAATGCTAGAAAGCACGGGTCTTTTATGCTTAATAATAAAGCAAAATACGGACACATTGCCGAAGTTGTGGCAAAATTACAAGCAATTTTCGATGAAAGGGCAGTCGAGCTTTCGGTTGCTTCTTGTTTGGAGATTAGGCAGTTTTGGAGCGATATTTTAAGGGGCAATGTAAAGGATGTGAAATTTATAGGTGTCGGGGAGGGTATCCAAAAGGTTATTGAGGTTAGCCCAGATTTGGCAACACGTCTTGCAGCTTCTGATAAGCTGGCAAAATCTTATGCAATGTATAGTCAGAATATAAGCGTTAATTCCGATCCTAATGTTAATATTTCTTTTTTAGAGGTTGAACGCGATGAATAGGGTAAGGGTTAATAAGCATTTTCGCCCTTTTTTGGAAGACTGGGAACACTATTTTTATGTTGTTGTTGGTGGTTATGGTTCTAGTAAGTCTTATAATACGGCTATTAAGTTAATAAGTAAGGCTATAAGCGAACCTAATAGGCGTATTTTGGTTGTTCGTGAGGTTTACGAGACTATAAGGGAAAGTTGTTATAATCTCTTGCTTGAGGTTTGCTCTAGGTTGGGGCTTAAGGAGGGTTTGCATTTTAAAAAGAGGCAGTCGCCCTTGCAGATAACTTTTTTTAATGGCAGTGAGTTTATTTTTAAGGGTTGTGATAATTCGCAAAAATTAAAGTCTATAAATGGGGTGTCTATTATCTGGGTTGAGGAGTGTACGGAAGTTAATTATGAGAGTATTAAGGAGCTTATCGGGCGTTTAAGGCATAATGTACAGTCTAACCACATTATTTATACTTCTAACCCCGTGAGTAAGAACTCTTGGCTTTACAGGCACTTTTTTATTGATGTAAACCCGGATAATCAAGAAAGGGTTGTTAAGCTAGACGATAGGGAGCTTTACGAGAAAAGGATTATAAAAAGGGGTAATGCATTTTATCATCATAGCGTTTGTGATGATAATTATTTTTTGCCGTCTTCTTATATTGAGCAACTTGACGATATGCAAAATTACGACAGGGATTTATGGCGAATAGCTAGGCGTGGTGAGTTTGGGGTGAATGGTAAAAAGGTACTGCCTCAAATTAAGCTTTTAAAGCCCGATGTGATGCTTTGCAAGATGGAAGAGATAAAAACACCTTTATATTTTAACGGGCTTGATTTTGGCTTTGTAACGTCTTATAACGCCCTTTTAAGAATGGTTGTTGATCATGATAATAAGGATTTATTCATTTATTGGGAGTATTATTCTAAGGATAAGACAGACGAGGAGATAGCAAGGGATATTGAGGAGTTTAGACAGACTGGCGAGCTTATTAAGGCTGATTCAGCAGAGCCTAAGGCGATAAGGTATTATAAGCAAAAGGGCTTTAATATTAAGGCTTGTAAGAAGTTTAAGGGGTCGAGAAATGTTTATACTAAAAAAGTTAAGAGGTTTAGAAATATTTTTATTTCTACATCTTGCCCTAATGCTATTAAAGAACTTTGCGATTTGTCTTTTGCTGTAAATAGGGACGGTCAGCTTCTGGAGGATGAATTTAACATTGACGCCCACACATTGTCGGCTATTTGGTACGGGCTGGATAATTACGAAGTGGCTAGTCTTAAGGTTTCTAAGTTTAAAGTAGGGGGTGTAAGTTTTTAATGGGATTTTGGAATAAAAGGAGGTTGTTTATGAGTTTTTTATTCGGGGATGATATGGAAAACTTGAACACTAAAAAGATAAAGTATTATGTCGATAGTTTTAAAAGCTCTGATAGGTATAAGTGGATGTTACTAGGTCAAAAGTATTATGACGTAGATAACGATTATAAGGATGTAAAGAACGCTTATAAGAAGCAAAATAAGGCTGATAATAGGCTTATTCACGCTAGCTATAAAAATATTGTTGATGAGAAGGTGTCTTTTTCTTTTTCTAAGGATTGCACTTTTCAATGTGATGATGTGGATTATATCCACGATGTAAAAAAGGTTTTGGGTAAGTATTTTCAAAATGTTTTAGAAGAATTGGCTTATGAAGCGTCTAATAAGGGTATTGCTTGGTTGCATCCTTATGTTGATGAGGAGGGGGTATTTCGCTTAATGGTGGTACCGTCTGAGCAGTGCATCCCCATTTGGGAGGATGTAACACACGCTAGGCTTAATTCTTTTATTCGCTTTTATCCTGAGCAGGTTTGGGTGTTTAATGAATTAAAGACTTTTGAGCATTTGGAGGTTTGGACAAGTTCGGGGGTTACTCATTATAGGCTTGATGCGTCTTTAGGTGAGATTATGCAACTTGGGGATTTGTCTTATCCTTTACGTGTTGAAAATCAATTTTTTAATTGGTCAAGTGGTATTCCTTTTGTTGCTTTTAAGAATAATCACCGTGAGTTGTGCGATCTGAAGTTTGTTAAGTCTATTGTTGATAATTACGACTTGACACGCTCAGAAGCTGCGAATTATATTCAAGAGGTTAAGAATATTATTTATGTCTTAAAGGGGTATAGTGGAGATAGCGATAACGTGGCTAAGCTTAGGGCTATGATTAATGACGAGCGTATTATTCTTTTAGATGCAGACGATACTGAAAGCAAGTCTGACGTGTCGGCTTTAACTCCTGAAATGGATATTACGGCCTTAAAAAATCATTATGAGCAGTTGAAAAGGGATATTATAGAGTATTCACAGTCTATTAATAGGGATTTGGACAAGTTCGGGTCAGCTCCTTCTGGGGTCGCTTTGAAGTTTTTATTTTCTGGTTTGGAGCTTAAAGCGGCTAAGTTTGAACAGGAGTTTTCTAAGGCTATTGATAAGCTTTTATTGTTTGTTAACGATTTTTTAAATGTGTCTAATGCTCCTGATGTTAACGTTGTTTTTGCCCACGATTTAGAAATTAATGAAAGTGAAGTTATCGCTAATTGTATTAATTCTAAGGGGATTATTTCGGACGAGACTATACTGGCTAATCATCCTTGGGTTGTTGATTTTGAGCAGGAGCAAAAGAGGCTTAAGGAGCAAGAGGAAAAGGAAGAAAGCAAGCTTGAGAAAGATTTTAAAAGGGTAATGAGCGGTGAAGACGAGTAGTAAGTATTTTGAAAACAGGGCAGCTAAAAACCAGTGGGAGACTTACTACAATACAGAAAAGCATAGTAAAAAGCTTATTGCCATATATGAAGATTTGACAAGGTCTATAGTTGATGAGCTTATGAAGGTAGAAGAACTTATAAGCAAAAAGGGCTTAAGTCGAAGTTTGGCTTATAGGTCTAAGTATTTAAGGCTTTTACAAAATAGGTATAAAAACGAGGTTTTACTTTTAAGTAAGAAGGTAGATAAGATTTATTCTAATATTACTGATGATATAAGCCTTAAGACTTATGAGGATACTTCAAAGGAGCTTGGCTTTGATATTGTTTATAATGATTTGTCGGTTAAAAGGTTAGCCCAAAAGCCCTGGCTTGGTGCAAACTTTAAGACTAGGCTAGGCAAAAACCAGGCTGAGATGACAAAAAGATTATTCGAGACTTTGCAAGTTGGGCTTAATACTGGCTTGTCTGCTGTTGAAATGGCTATTCGTTTAAAAAATGGCGTTGATAGGGATTTTAACAAAATCATGTTGCTTGTCAGAACTGAGGCTATGCATCATTTAAACCAGGTTAAATTACAGGCTTACAAAGACAGTAAGGTTGTAAAGAAATTAAAAGATGTCGTAAC
>NZ_JAHKEI010000028.1:0-13824 GCF_018790995.1 Gemella sp. zg-1178 | reverse complement strand
AAGTCTAGGAGAGCTAGGATTTAATAGGGTCATAAAATAATAAAATAATTATGACCACAAATAAAAATAAGAAGCCAATATATTGGCTTCTTATTTGCTATTTAGGCAAAAATTTTATTAAATTAAATATAAGTTTTTATAGAAAATATGAATTTTTATTTATTCTCCTCTTGCATTTTTCTTGCTTAATTCTTATTTTTTTAATAATTATTAGCTAATAATAGGACTAGATATAAGTTATCTAAACTTGGACATGTTAATTAATGTTTATAATATTATTTTTCATTAATATTTGACTAATATGTATTACTCTATTTTTATTATATAAAATAGTTATATTTTATTAGAAAGATAAGAAAGTTTTTTAAAAGAACTTATGAAAATTCAGTTAAAAAACAGCTTTAGTAAAAACCAAAGCTGTTTTTTATTTTATTTTAATTTTCTTCTTAAAGCATAAGCTCCTGCTAGCATAGATAAAACTAATAGGGGATAAGTTGAATTTTCTATACCTGTTTTAGTTAGTTTTTTACTTATTTTACTTATTTGTCTTCCTTGCCTGTTAGAAGTATTATTATCAGATAAATTTGAATTATCAGCCATATTTAAATTATTAGATAAGTTTGAATTAGCAGTTGGATCTAATTTACCCTCATTATTAACAGTACTATTATTTGCATATACTAAGGCGTACTTAGATAAGTGGTTGGTAGTGAAAGTTATAGTATCCTTATCTTGACTTGTAATAACTTTTTCTTCTAATTCTCCATTATCTCCTACATAGTAAACTTTTTCTATAGTTTTACCTTGTTTTTTAGGTGCTGTTATATTAATCTCGCCTAAAACATTTATTTTTGAATTGTTGTCTTTATTTTGAATTTCTATATCGTATAAATCATATTCCATATCAGAAATTTTTTCTATTTTTTCATCTAATTTTTTAACATGTAGTTTAGAATTTTTTGGTATTTTGTCCCCCCTAATAGTTACATTATTTACTTCATCTTTTATTGTTATGCCGTCTTCTTTTTCAAGATTTTCTTGTTCAACATTATATTTTTTAAAGTAGAATATAGGGAGTGCATCCTGATAACCTATTTCCTGATTTATAGATGCCATTACTGGCACAAAAACATTTATTCTAGTTTTTAATTTTCCATCAGCCTCAATATCATTTTTATCAAGAGGATAGCTAATTACTTTTGGATAAGCATTTCTACTTGGGAATGCCTTTTTATATATATCAATAAAGTTATCTATTTCATTTTCTGAGTAGTAGCTTAATATTGTTCCCTGCTTTTTACTTCCATTTTTATCATAGTAATAAAGATTTCCTAGGTAGCCTTGCTGTCCTGCAAATCTAAGTGGAGTAAATGTTAGCTCAACATGATACTCTCCATTTTTCACTACCAACTTAGCAGGTTTATTAACCGCTCCATTGGCCATAGATATTTTATCAGGAGAATAGTAGTTGAAGATAGTAAAATCTAAATTATATTCTCCGTCTGGAAGATTTTTAAAGTCAGATGTATAAATATTATTACTACTTGCTTCAGGCTCATAAGTATTGTTAATTAGTCTTGATATGTTGTAAATATCAATATCTGAAGTAGTATTTTTTTCTATTTGAGTTTTGATAACAAGTCTTGCTTGGGGTTTGGCTCCTCCCATGCCGTCATTACCTAGACGAACTACATATTCTTGTTTTGCATCCTTTTCTAATTCAATAATTAGTTTTCTGTCAAATAGGGCAGGCTTACCATTTAGCCCAGTATCTTCAAATTTACCTAGACTATACACATTTAATTCTTCTTCATCTAGTTTATCTTTAAAGATATCTAAATCAGTAAGATGGGCACGTATATTAAAAATAGTCATCGTTTTTAAGTTTACTTCTAAATATGTTTTATCTGGAGCAAAGATTAAACGAGCATTTTTATTGTCAAAGACCCCGCTAGCCATAGATTCTACTCCTGGGCGTGAGTAGTTTTCTATCATGTAGTCAATATCTTGTGTTTTATATTTGTATTCTAAATTGCTTAATTCCTCGTCTAAATTATATAATAGTTCCTGTAATTTTTCATTATTATCTAAGTTGTTATTGATTTCTGATTTTAAGGCTAATAATTTATTATATTTTTCTTGTGTTAATAATTTTTTTAAGATATCCTGGTCAAGTATTTCATTATTTGTAGCTATTTTTCTTTTTAAAAAGATGGTATTAGATTTGGCATTTTCAAGATTTTTTATTGCTCTGTCTATGTTTTGACCAGCTTTTATTAGATTGTATAATTTTATAAATTTTCTATTAAGTAGATTTTCTGCTTTTTCAATTTCTTGATTTAGTCTTATTCTTTCTTTGGAAATACTAGCACTTTCTAAAATTTGTTTAGCTTCTTCAACGCGTTTAGTTAATTTTTCTTTTTCTTTATCTAGGAGTTGCTTATTGTTAGCAGTAGCTATAATATATATGCCTTCTTGCTGGTTTACACTAAAGGAAAACTTAGTACTTGTTACGACTGTCGGAACAAGATTTAAGCTGCCATCTTCAGAATTATATAGATAAACTTGCTTATTAACATCTGAACTATAATTAGAAATATCTACTTTAAGAAGTGGATTTTTATCCTCTAACCAACCTCTTGGATAATCTGGTGTGTAAGGTTTCCCATCTTTTAGTAAAGAAATTTTTGTATAAGTAACATCATTTAAGGCAAGTTGAGCGATCTTGTCTTTTAGCTTCTCTTTTAAATAATCAGCTTTTTCACTTTGTACACTTACTTCATTAGTAAGAACATAGTTGACGTCAGATGATAACTTAGCATCAAAAGTCTTATCTGCTATATTTAATTTAAAAGGAATTTCATCTATGTAATGTTTAGAAAAAGGAAAGGTATAAGTTTGTGTATCTGATACTGGATTACCTTTAGCATTAAAGGCTTTTACTTTTAATGTTACATCTCCGCCATTTTCACTGAAATTTTTTATATCAGCAAGAGGCTCAATGAATATTCTATATAGACTAGATGGAAGAGTTAAATCGGAACTTTGTGAACGCAAATCAGCACTTGAAGAAGAATTTGTTGGTTCGCTACCGTCTAATGTATATTTTAAATATCTTATATCTGTATTTTGAATGTCTGGTCTTTCAAAATTTAATTCTAAAGAAAATCTACCGTCGGCTAATTTGAATTTTGTTCCTTGCTCAGCTGTATAGGGAGAAAAAAGTCTATCACCTTTTTTATAGTCAAATGGTAATTTTTTTTCTGAAAAATCTTTTTCAAAAGCTCCGAATTGACTTGCTCTTAAAAGTTTTGGACTATTATTTTTTGTGCTTGCTAAGCTAGTGTCGCCATTTATATTTACTATGGCATATGTAACTTGTGTAGTTCCTGTATAGGCATTTAGTTGTGTTTCTCCAAAAATGTATATTGGCTTATCTTCATTAATAGGAATAGCAAGCTCTGATACTTTATAATGGTCGCCACTTTCTATAATTTTAGATGTCAATTTAGTTCTATTTTGACTGCCATCATAGTTATACCAAACATTCATTAGTCCGTTATCGTAAATATGGTTTACTCCCCATTTTTGCTGGCTATAGTATGTCAGGACTAATTCTTTTTTTCCATTATTTTTTTTGATTTTTCCTATTTTTTCAATAGCTCTCCTAGTAGCTGTTTTAAGAGGGGACTCATCACTTATTTTTAATGATACAAACTTTTCATTTTCACTACTTCGGCTAGCTGTATTAGCTTTATTTATAGCAAGATTAGAAAAATCAAAGTCAATAAGGGCGTCTTGCTCTCCATATTTGCCCATAACAGGCACATAAACGCCTATTTTACTGGTTAATTTTCCATCGGATTTTATAGCGGTTTTATCAATAGGAAATTCAAATTCTTTTGGATAGCCACTTCTATTTTGATACTTTTTTTTGTATTCATCAAAACCTGAATCTTTTTCTTCTGGTGAATAAAATGTTAGGGCACTTGCAGGACTTTTTTTATTTGCTGTATCGTAATAGAATAAATCGCCTAAGTATCCTTTTAGATTACTCACTTCTATAGGTTGAAATTTAATTTTAACCTTGTATTGTCCCTTGCTAACCGTTAATTTTGCTGGTTTTATCATAGCCTCATCAGCCATTGATAGCTGGTTAGAATTACTGGCATTTTTAACTGAGAATGTTAAATCATACTCTCCGTCTTTTAGTGTCTTATAATCTTTTACAAGACTTGAACTTTCTGTTGCGTAGGCAGTATTATATTTGGCTATCTGTGCTGAATAAAGACCAGTAGAAAATAACAAGGCACTAGCGAGGCTTAAAGATATTATTTTATGTTTTTTCATTATAAACTCCTTAAATTTATTTTTTATTTTATAATAGAAATTTGAACTGAAAGTACTATTGAGAATAAGTCTCAATGTTTATTTTATCAAAAATGCAAATCTTGTTCAATTATTTTTTATTAAATTACCAACTAATTACAGCTTTTTCTTTTTCTGAAATATTAATTTCTAGTCCGTATAATTCGGATAAGAAATTTTCATCGTAAAAATTACTAGCCTTATCATTTTTTACAACTTTTCCATCTGCTATGGCTATGATATTATCACTATATTTCAAGGCTTGATTTATATCATGCAGAACCATTACTATCGTTTTTTCATATTCTTTATTAAGTTTTTTTATGAGTTTCATTATTTCTTTTTGATATTTTATATCTAAGTAACTGGTTGGTTCATCTAGTAAAAGTATTTCTGTATCCTGAGCAAGAGCCATGGCTATAAAGACACGCTGTATTTGCCCGCCTGATAAATTTTCTACTAATTCATCTTTTAAATCTATTAAGTCAGTAGCCATCAAAGCCCTATTAATTTTTTCTAAATCAATTTTTGTGTTTTGGCTAAAAATATTTTTTTTGTGGGTCAGTCTACCATAACTTACAGTTTCATATACACTTAGTTGACTGGGGGCTATATTTTTTTGAAAGACAAGAGAAATTTTTTTTGCCAGTTCTTTTTTGGAAAAATCTTTAATATTTTTTTTATCAATTAATATTTGACCGGTAAAATTATTTTTACTTGCTGCAATTATTTCTAGCAAGGTGCTTTTGCCACAAGCATTTCTTCCGATTATACTTGTTATTTTATTTTTTTCTATTTCTGTTGAAATATTTTTTAAAATACTTTTATTTTTTTTATAGGAGAAAGAAAGATTTTTAATTTCTATAATATTATTCATATTTCCCTCCTGTTTTTATTAAAATTAAAAAGCATGGACCACCGACTACCAACATTAATATATCAGCTGGGATTTCTATGGGATTAAATATGCTACGACCCAGAGTATCAAAACCTAAAAATATTAAAGCACCCACCAAGGCAGAAAAGGGTAGGCAGTATATGTGATTTTTTCCGACGATTATTTTGGCAATGTGGGGAGCGATTAAAGATAAAAATGCTATAACACCGACCACACTTGTTGCAATAGAAGCTAAAATCACAGCAAGTAGTGATATAGTAAATCTTAGTAGGTTTATATTAAGGCCAAGAGAGGCAATAATCTTATCATCTAAAAAGAAAATATTACAAACTTTTGCTAATAATATGGCTATTACTATTGTTATTGGTATCCATATTAGTAGGAGGTTTACATCTTCCCAACTTTTCATACCTAAACTTGCTCTTGCTAGAGACTTGCTTGTGTTTTCTAAAAAACTTAAACTTGTTAAAAGTCCTGTAAAAAATGAACTGATAGCAATACCTATAAGTATAATACTAACATTATTTTTTATATTTCTAGCAAAAGCAAATATAAGTAGATAACCAACAATTCCACCGACAATTGCAAAAAATGATTTATATATTATGGCACTCGGACTTACTAAAAGCCCCAGATATAAAATAAGATTTGCACCGCCAGAAACGCCGACTAAGCTCGGGTCTATTAGGGGATTTTTTAAAGTCGTTTGTAGGAGTAAACCACTAACTGCCAAGGCTGCACCTACTAAGATAGCAATTATTATTCTAGGAAATCGTAAGTCTAATATGGCTAGAGTGCTGTTACTTGTCTTATTAAATATTAAATTAAAAATTTCTAAAGGACTAGCTTTTATATTACCAGTATTTATGGCTATAAAAATTGTTATAACCAATAATATTGTTGTGCTAACAAAAGCAAGACTTATTTTTTTGTTCATTGTGTTTTTCCTATTTATAGAATATTTTTTCTAAATCTTCTAAAGCGTCTGTATAATCAAAAGAAGCCGTCATACCAAAAATTTTTGAATTTAAGTCTATTACCTTATTATTTTTAACTGCGTCAAAATGTCGCCAAGCTGAATTATTTTTAAATTCTTCTTCAAACATTTGGTTTACAACTTCTGGTATGGCGTGGGCAGTTCTTAATATGTAATCTGGATTTTTTCCTAGAATATATTCTAAATTCACTTGTTCAAATTCTTTGTCGCTTGTGATAATATTTTCAGCCCCAGCTAGTTCTATTAAATTTCCTACATAAGAATTTTTTGTCGCAGCAATATAAGAAGCAGGTAGCCCCATCAATACTAAAACTTTCGGTTTAGTTTTATTACTTATTTTTTTATTATATTCTATAAAAAATTTTTCTTTCTCTTCTTTTAAGATATTATATTTTTCTAGTTTCTTAAATTCTGTTGCTAATTCTTTTGTTACGGAGTAAAGACTGTCAACACTTCGTAAGTTGACATACTTGTGAGGTATTTTATGCTTTTCAAGTCCTTCGTCTAGCCAATCTTTCAAGCTATCAGGTGAATATAAGATGGTAGGATTAATTGTTTTGACAACTTCCATATTAGGATTCATTGCTATTCCTATTTGGTATATATGCTTATATCTTTCTGGCATTTTTCCTAGTCTTGTTGTTGGTACTCCAGCAAGTTTTATATCTAGTTTTGCCGCTATATTGGCCAGGGCAACAGAATTCATTATAATTTTTTTGCCTTGTTCTTCTTCTGATTTTTTACCACTATTAATTCCTTTTAGGTCTATACTTTCTTCAAAGGCTTTGTCAGCCGCATCTTTTTGCATAGCTTGATTATTTGTTTTACTGGAACATGATGTCAGGATTAAGCTAAAAATTATTAGTAGATAAATAAAAATATTTTTTTTCATTATTCTTTACCTATATTTTTCTTTTTACTTCTTAAAACATAAGCAAGTAGTAAAATAATAATTGCAAAAACACCTACGACTATATAGTAGATATTATTATTTTTTTCTTCGATAGCTTTCATTCCATCTACGCCACCTTTTTGAATAGTATTCGGATTTACTTCAACAAAGAAGCGAACAGGTCTGTTCATAGGTTCAACAAACATTTGCACCATTGCAGAAAAATTTTCTCTTGGCACTTCAAATGTGTAGTCGGCATAGCTATCCTTGTATTGTTCAATGTGTAAATTTGTTTCTTTGACTTCTACTAACTTGTATTCGCCATTTTCCTGTAATACTTTAATAAAGGGTCCTTGTTCTTTATTGCGAGTTACCCAGTTTATTAAATGTATTCTTACGGTTGCGTATAATTTTCCGTCTTTTGTACGCTGTAGTTGGGCTTTTGACCAACGTTTTTCGCCTCCCGATTTTTGATTTTTTATGGCTTCTTCTAAATTTCCTGAATTATTATTTATGGGAGAAATAACTCCTTGGCTCATTCCCTGACCAATTTCTATATTCTTAGTTCCACCATCAGCAGTTACTCCAGTTAAGGGATTTAGGTATTGAGCAGTAATGTCAATCTTATAAAGTCCAACTTCTTTTGTTTTTACATCATTTTTGAAAAAGTCTGCAACTTGTTTTTTAGTAAATTCTGTTTTTGTTTCTTCTTTTTGTTTTTCTTCATCACTATCTTTTTCTTCATCATCAGATTTTTCTTCTTGGCTAGTTTGATTTTTTTCTTCTACTGTATTTTCTACTATCTTATTTTCTTCACTATTTTTTTCTGCGACTTTTGTTTCTTCAGAGCTAGCTTCTTCTTCAGAACCTGATATTAAACTTGCCGCCTTCCAGTTAAATTTTAAAATTGCTTTTTGTGATGCGTCCCCTCCAATGATTTCATTCATAGCGTCGACACTGACCGAAACTCCGATTTTATCTTCTTTTTGTGCAGGTCTGTAAAATTGTAGCAGGGCAGGGAAGGTGCTGACACCGCCACTCAAGTCTGTATCTTGATAGCTGCTTATAACACTAGCTTGACTTAAGCCACCAGCAAATAAAGGCCCTGAATAAACTGACATGCTTAAGAGATGACCCTTCAAATTCATAAAGTGCATTGGTATAAATTCTACAGTGTAGGTTGCACCCTTGGCATTTTCTTCTACCTGGGCTATACTTGCAAGAGCATTGTTGCCCATGGATAATCTTCCTGAATTTTCAGCATGCCAAAGTTGCACAGGAACTTGGTAAATTTTTGAACTTGCACTAACTTTTTTTTCTGCTTGAAAGTTGAATAAATTTATTAGCAATAAGACTACCATTATTAATTTTAAATAAATATTTTTTTTCATTTTTCCTCCTTATTAATTGATAATAATTTTCACTGATTAATTTTATTATAATACAAAACATATTAAATTGAAATAGTTTTCTAAAAAAGAAAAAATAATTCCTTATTGCTAAAGAATTATTTTTTCTTTTTCTTGAGATATATAATATTAAATAGAATAAAAATAAAAATTGTTAGAAAGTATATTAGATAGAATAGGAAAAATATGTGGATAACAAGAAATAATTTTTGAGAAAAATTTATAAAAAAGTAGTGGCTAATTAAAAATAATATGTATAATAAGCTAACTACAATAATTTTTTTCTTAAATGTTTTTGCAAATTCTTTGAATTTTTTTATTTTTTCTTTGGGATTTATTTCAAAATTTTCTTGCATAATATTTTCTCCGATTTTATTTTCAGCTGAATTATAGCAGAGAAAAAATATTTTTTCAAATTTAATTAAGTAAAAGTGAGTAATTATATTAATTTTCTGTTAAATTTAACTTTTGAAATAGCTAGTTTTTATTTTTTTTGTTATAATAAATACTGAATAAGTATGATTTGGAGATTATATGTTCTATACTGTAGATTTTGTAGTAGAAAAACTAAAAGAAGATTTGCCCGAATTAGAAATTTTTGTCAGCAAGCAAAATGATAATAATTACTATATTTTAGATTTTAAGGGCTACAAGGCAAAAGTAAATATAGAAAATTTTTTGTTAAGACTAGATAATGAGCAAACAGAAAATAGTGATAGAAAACTTAATGATTTTTTATTAACTATCAAGAAAAATTTAATTTTACAAAGTCAGTTTGATGAAAAAGGTCTAACTAAAAAAGAAATTCTCAGCAGAGTTTATCCTGTACTAAGGGCTAGTAGTTTTGGCAAAAATAGTAAGCAAGATTTTTATACAAAAGAGCATACCAACGAAACCAAAATTTTTTATTCTTTAGATTTTGAGGATAGTTATAAGATTTTAACAAAAGACTTGTTAAAAAAATTTATCATATCATCAGATGAACTTGAAGAAAGTGCCATGGCTAATTTGGTAAAATTACCACTTAATTACAATACGGATGTTGTGGCAGATAATATTTTTTATTTTTTAAATTCTAAGGACGGCTATGACGGTTCAAGGCTACTTGATAAGAAAGTTTTAAATTATTTTTATCAAAAAATTGGTGGCGATTTTTATATCGGATTGCCCCATCAAGACAGCCTAATTATAGCCGATATTAAGAATAAAAAAGGTTTAGAAATCTTGCAAAAAATGATGGTACACTTTTTTACAGAAGGGCCTGTACCAATCACAACAATTACTTTTAAATATGACGGAAAAAATTTAGAAAGTTTATTTATATTTGTAGAATAGGAGAAGAAAATGTTATTTTTTTATAATAAGGAAATGTTAGGTCAAACACTATTAGTAACAATTAAAAATTCGGAGCAAGTATTTTACGAAAACAAGAAAAATATGGTCTTAATTCGTGATGAAAATAATAGTTTGGTCGGTTTGAATATTTTTAATGTCGAAAACTTAAATTTGACAGGAAGCGGCAATATAGATTTGACAGAAGACCAAAAAGAAAAATTACAGAAACGTTTAGAAAAAAACGGAATAAAAATTGACCTAGAGGCTAACAATGATGAATTTTTTGTTGTGGGGCAGGTGCTAACAAAAGAAAAACACCCAGACGCAGATAAATTGTCTGTAAGTAGCGTAAAAATTTCCGAAGACCAAGTCTTGCAAATAGTTTGCGGCGCTAGTAATGTCGCTGTCGGGCAAAAAGTTGTCGTTGCGACCATAGGTGCCATGATGCCGAGTGGTTTATTAATAAAAAAATCAAAACTTAGAGGTGTTGAATCAAATGGCATGCTTTGTTCTAAACGCGAACTAGGCTTACCTTATGAAGAGGGTATCAAAGGAATACTGCTTCTTGATGACAATATAGAAGTAGGAAGAAAATTTAAAGAATTGAATTTATAAGTGGCGGTGAAAGTATGGTAAAATGGAAAAAGTTTTTTTTAGAAAATGACGAAAAAGAACATGAAGAAAATAAAAATATTGAAATAGCAGAAGATATTGAAGAATCTGATGAAGATTTTGAAATTTCCGGTCAAGTAGAAGATATTTCAGAAGAAAATAAAACAGAAGAAAATAAAACTGAAGAAAATGAAAATATAGAAGAAGATAAAAAAGAAATAGAAAAAAAAGAAGAGCCAGAGGGGCTTCTTGCAAAATTTGTAAATCTATTCTTAACACCAGAAGAAGACAAGGTAAAAAATAGGGCAGAGGATAAGCCAGAAGACTATAAAACTTATTTTGAACGTCAAAAGAAAGAGCAAGTAGCCAAGGAAGAAATAGAAAATTCTCCTGAACTAGATGAAGTTAAAGAGGTAAAAGAGCAGGAAGAAACATCAGAAAAAATAGATATAGACTACTCAAAACTAGATTTACAAGATAGTTATGAAGGCTATGAAGATGACCTATTTGATGATTTTGAAGATGAAGAAATTTTAGAAGAACCTAAAAAGAAATCTATTATTGGCTATTTTAAGGCTAAATTATCCGCCTTCACCCAGTACGGTCTAAAAAAAGATGATGACACAGAACTTTTAGAAGAAGACAAAGAAGAAGTAAGTAGCAAAAAAGAAAGTAAATTTTCTAAACTCATGACAAAAATGACAATTTCTAAAAAAGATGTTGAAGAACTTGCTGATGAAGATGAGGACTTTGACTTGTTTGAAGAGTTGGATAGGGTAGAAGAAAAAGAATTTTCACAAGAAAAAATTTCAAATGAAGCCATCCAAGAAAAATTAAAATCTATGGGTATAACTTCAAATGATGTTAAAGATGTTGACCTATTTTCAAAAAGAGAAGTTATAAGAGAACATCCAACCCTAGCCTCTGTAAAGGTACGTCGTATACTACAAGAGCATGAAATTGATAATTTAGAAAAAGATGTAATACTCGAGGAAAATAAAGACAGATTTACCAAAGAAACCTTTGAACAAAAGCAGGATTTTGAAATAGAAAAAGAAGAAGAAAAATCAGAACACAACTCAAAAAATTTAGAAGAAATAGCAAGACTAAATAAGGACTTTAACCAACTTAATAGAAAAGAAGACAAGAAATCATTAGCCCAAAATCACCTAAAAGTAGAAAGTGATAATATTGATAGTGCAATAAATGAAATTAAAAAACAAGAACAACTAGCTTCAACTGACAACAAGGACTATACAATAGTTGTTGAAGAATGCGACTCGGAAAAAGAACGCCGTGATAAATTAAAATACACAAGTATCGATGATATTCTTGACGGTAGGGACGACTTGTTTGAAACGGATATAGAAAGAGCGGCTAAAAAGATAGTTGACACTAGAGTAGACGAAGAAGCTGCTGAAGAAGTAGAAAAATTTAGGCAAGATGTTCACAAGGAGAAAAGCTCAGAAGACTTAGTTGCTGACAAGGACAATAAAACGGTCTTAGATGAATTGATTTTAGAAACAAAACTTGTTGAAAAGAAAAAAGACAAAGAAGAAAATGAAGAAATAAGAAAATTAGAAAAAAATCTGGAAATACTAAAAGAAGAAAATGAATTTAAAGCACAGTTAGCTGCAGAATTTGAAGAAGAAATTTCTATCGAGCAAGTAGCAAGAGAAAGTGAATATAAATTTGAAGATTATGACGACTTGAAACAAGAGGCAGAAGAAGATGATAAATTATCAGGTTACAGCGATTATAATTTAGACCCAGAAGAAATAGAAGCACTAACTATTCAAAATAAAATTGAAAGTGAAACAGAAAACACAAATATTGAAACACTTAATAAAGAAGTCGACACAGAAAGAGCCAGAAGAAAAATAAGTTTAAATATAGATGAATTTATAAAAGAAACTTCACCGGCAAAAGAAAATATACTTATTAGTCGAGGTGCTAAAAAAGAAGTAAAAAGAGAACCTAAAAAACAAATAGTTGACATTCAAAAAATAAATGGCGACAAAGAAAAATCAAGAAAAAATAGGACAAAACTATATACAGAAGATATGGATCTACATATTGATGGCAGAAATGCTATAATTGCTGGTGAGTATAGAACTAGGGATAGGGGTTATAGACCTGTTAGCAAGGAACAGATAGAGGGGAATATCCGTAAACTAGATGCCATATTTGAAAAATATTCTCATATAAAAATGCCGAGTGCAAGTTCGAAAAAAACAACCGATTTTGCAAAATTAAAGGCTGATGCTACGGCAAGCAAGTATAAGCCAACCCAATTTGTATCAGCCGTACATGGAACTAACATTCCGCAGAACACAAGCTACAATCTAGAAAGAAAAAAAAGAAGAGAGGCTTCAAAATACTTTAAAGAAATAGCATCTCAAGAAGAAACGGTTTGGAATATTGACGTTAGTAGTAGGGCAACAAAGGTAAAACCAAAAGCCAGAAGAACTAGAAGAACAAAAGCTAAAGAAGAATAAAAAGTATATCAACAAAAAATAGGAAGCAGTAAAGAAAAATACTAAAAAAGGCTAAAAAATAAAAAAAACACCAAATTTGGTGTTTTTATTTTGGGAAAATTCAATAAAATTCTATTTTATGATACAATAAGAAAAAAGACAGAAAGGAAAAACCATGGCAAACATATCACAACAAAAAAGACAGAAAATGCTAGACTTTTTAAATAAACTAAAAGGGGAACATCAAGATGATGAAAGTCTAAGAGCTTTGGGTCAAATTGAAACAGCACTTAACGAGAAAAAATACGGTCTAGTCTGGGAAAAACACACAGAAAAAGTAGATGAAATGTTAGAACATAACATACCCGTATTCTGTGAAGATGAGAATAGAAAAATCACAGCAAAAGAAAATGAAGTTTACAATTTTTTATTAGAGGGGGACAATCTCCACTCCCTAAAACTTCTTGAAAAAACACACAAGGGTAAAATTGATGTTATCTATATCGACCCGCCTTATAACACTGGGAATAAAGACTTCATTTATAACGACAGCTTTGTTGATAAAACAGACGGTTATTCACATAGCAAATGGCTATCCTTTATGGAACAAAGACTTGAAATTGCCAGAGAACTTTTAAGTGATGAGGGTGTTATTTTCATCTCTATTGATGATAATGAACAAGCACAACTAAAATTACTTTGTGATGAAGTGTTTGGGGAAGAAAATTATGTAGGACACTTTATTTGGGTCAGAAAGAAAAAAGGTTCTTTTCTTAATAAAAAAATTAGAAAAATGACAGAATATGTACTATGTTATACCTCTAATGAAAGAATAA